>WHTW01000001.1:0-5232 GCA_009377525.1 Rhodospirillales bacterium | reverse complement strand
TAGAGTCCGGTGTCTGTCGCTCTATGCATCGTTTATCCGACCATGTGCCGGACCGCTCCCGCCCGGGAGCCGGTCATCCCGTCCGGCTGCGTTCAGCCAGACGGGATGGGCTCCAAGGGCCGTCGAGGAGGATCTAGATCAGCGCAAACTGCGGGAACTGCGCAAACCTCAGAACTCCCATGAAATGCGCAAGGAGCACGTCATTGGTTCTCACGTCGCGAACTGCGGGAACTGCGCAAACCTTGCAGTCGATGCTCGCACCTTCTGTCCCAAGGGGGTGCAGTCCAGCGGGAAGGGCTGCGGGAAATGCCGAAAATGCTGAAAATTCAAAAGCGGTGTGGTTTCAATGGCTTGGTGGGCATCGGCCAGCCTGCCGGAAATTGGCCGAAAATGCCGAAATTCACGAGCGAGGCGACTGCAGTGCATGCACCCCTCCGGCAAATCCGAGAGGCGGCTGCGCGCGCCGGCGCAAGCGGCACCCAACCGGCCCGCGTCGGAGAGCCAACGATGATGAATGAGGAAGACCCGGCCATGGGCCGCTAGCTGCGAGAACGCTAGCGGCCTTCTTTGGGATAGCGCCAAACTTACCTCCGAGGACGCGCGATGCCGAGCACCTGCAGATCGCTGCACAATGCCTGCTGGGAACGCCCCCGCCGTCATTGCCTCGTTGCCGGCTCCTGTTCGCCGCCGATGCCTTCGATCTCGCCGAGCCCGCGGCGGCGTCCGTCCTGGCCGACGCGGCCAAAGCGCTGGGTGCCGTAGACACCGTGCAAGTGTTCGCCGGGCGGCCGGACGACTTCCGCAATGCCTACGTCACCCTGCAGGGCCTGAACATCGTCCGCGAGCACCGCGACTTCCTCAGCAGCGATCCGATCTTCGGTCCGACCATCCAGCTGCGCTTCGACAGCGTGCGCGCGCTCGATCCTGTCGCCGGCGAGGAATGGATTGCCTGGCGGGCGGAGACGACGGTTCGCATGCGACAACTGTTACCGTCGGGAACGTTTCTCGTGCTGCCCGCGACGCCGTCGATCGCGCCGCTGCGCTTCCTGCGCGACGAAACCGCGGGCCGCTTCTATGACGCCGCGCTCACCTTGGGATCGATCGCCGGTCATGCCGGCCTGCCGGCGGTGAGCCTGCCCGTCGCGACGCTGCATGGTTGCCCGCTCGGCATGTCGATCGTCGCCGGTCCCGGCGAGGATGAATCATTGCTGGCGTTGGCCGTGAAGATTGCGTGAATGTCGCGGCATCCAATCCGACTGTGATTGCATTGTCATCTCCGGGTCCTAAATCCGAATCGAGTTCACCCAGGAGGACTGCGATGGCAGAGAACGTGCCCAAGGCCATGACGCCCAGCGCTTTCACGCCGTTCGGCGGCGAATTCGACCAGCTCTTCAATCGCATGGTGCGCGCCTGGTCGTTCGGCTTCCTAGAGCCCGCCGCCAACGGCCACGTGTGGGCGCTCAACACCGTCGAGCACGCGCCCAAGGTCGAGGTGCAGGAGAACGGCAAGACCTACACCATCACGGTGGAATTGCCGGGTGTCGAGCAGAAGGACGTGAAGGTCCTTGTCGAGGACGATGTGCTGACCATTTCCGGCGAGAAGCACGTCGAGCGCACCGACGAGAAGACCCATTACTCGGAGCGCAGCTACGGCAGCTTCACGCGCGCCTTCACACTGCCGTCGGACGCCGACCGCAACGACATCTCGGCCAACTTCTCAAAGGGCGTGCTCACCCTGCAGATCGCCAAGACGGCGGGGCGGCCCGAGCGCGCGCGGCAGATCGACGTCCAGCCGTCCTGACGGTCAGGCGACGAGGATGCCGGCCCAGGCTGCCGCCAGCATCAGCAGCAGGCCGGGGATGACGTAGAGCGCGAAGGTGTGGCCGCCGGCGGTCACGGCGAAGGCCATCTTGGTCACGGTGTTGGTGGTGAAGGCCGCCAGCACCGGGATGATGGTCTGCGGCGGCTTGATCCGGCCGTCGCTGACCAGGGACGCGACCGAGACCGCGGCCGAGTGCGTGTCGGCGAAGCCCGCGGCGGAGGCCGCGACCAGCACGCCCGCCTCGCCGAACAAGTCCTGCGCCGCGGCGGCGGCCAGCAGCACGACGGCCAGGATGGCGGCGAAGGTCAGTGCCGTGGTGAGGCTGAAGGCGCTGCCCTGCGTTTCGTGCTTCTGGGTCTTCTGCTTCAGTGCCCACAAGGTGAAGGCGCCGCCATAGAGCATCGCGGCGACACCCGAGAAAGTCAGCGGCAGCCACAGCGCCTGCAGGGTCGGCAGGTTGGTGGCGGCGATCAGGATGGCGAGCTGCACCACGGTGGCGACGGACGACAGCACGGCACCGGCGACCGCCGGCTTCATCAGTTCGGGTTCGGCTTTCGCCCGCGTGCCCATGGCGCCGATCGTGGCGCTGCTGGAGACGAACCCCGAGGCCAGGCCTGCAAGCGGCAGGCCGTAGCGCGGTCCGACCACGCGCACGGCGACGTAGCCCAAGGCGCTCACGGCCATTACCAGGATGACGATGGTCCACACCGTGCGCAGGTTCAGGGCGCCGTAGGGGCCGATCGGCTTGTCAGGGAGCAACGGCAGAACGACCAGGGTGGCGGCGGCGAAGATCAAGAGGTCGCGCAGTTCGTCATCCGTCAGGACCGAGCGCACGAAGCGGTGCAGGGCAGAGCGGGCCGCCAACAGGACGGCGACCACCACACCCAGGCCGGCTGCGAACTCAGGGTGTTTGATGGCCAACCCGCCCAACAGCGCGGTCAGTACCAGCGCCGTCTCGGTGGTCAGACCGGGATCGCCATCACGCGCTCGCCAGTAGGACAGGCCGGCGAAGGCCACCATGCCCAGCGCCACAGCGGCCAGCACGATCTCGTCGCCGGCCGCCATCGCCGTCGCGCCCAGCAAGGAGGCGAGGGTGAAGGTGCGCAAGCCCGCTGGCTGGCGCGTCGCGCCGCCGCCCTTGCGGCGCTCGCGGTCGATGCCGATCAGCAACCCGACGCCCAGCGCCACCAGGAAACCGACGACCAGAGGGTGCACGAAGGACATTGCCCATTATCCCCATCGCTGCCACCGGCGTCACGCAAGCGTAGCCGTTCTGTAACCCGAGCTTATTCCGCCTTGCCTAAGCAGCGGCGCATGAGCTTGGCCGGCACGACCGGAGTACTACACGCCATCCAGGTGGCGGCGGTTCCCGCGCGGCGTCGTAGGTTGCGGCTGCTGCCCTATGCCTTGCTGGCGCCGTCGCTGCTGTTCCTTGCCTTGTTCACCTACCTGCCGGTGGCGCGGGTGCTGGTCGAATCGTTTTATGACAAGCCGCACGGTACCGGTGCCGCAACGACCTTCGTCGGTCTCGGCAACTATGCCAAGGTGCTGGCTGATCCCGCCTTCCGCCAGGCCGCCTTCAACAACCTGGTCTATGCCGTGGGCGTGCTGGTGCCGACCCTGGTGCTGGCGCTCGCCTTCGCCCTCGCGGTGCAGCGCTCGACGCGCTTCTCGGCGGTGCTGCGCACGGTGTTCTTCTTCCCCTCGCTGGTGCCGCTGGTGGCGGCGGCCTCGCTGTTCTTCTTCATCTTCCTGCCGCGCGTCGGACTGCTCGACTACTACCTCGCCAAGATCGGGCTGCACGGACCCAACTGGTTGGGTGATTCCGACGTCGCCCTGTGGTCGGTGATCGGCCTCACGGTGTGGAAGAACGCGGGCTACTACATGCTGTTCTACATTGCCGGCCTGCAGAATGTGCCGCGCGACACCATCGAGGCGGCGATGATCGACGGCGCCAACGCCTGGCAGCGCCTGCGCTTCGTCATCCTGCCCGCGCTCGCGCCGACCACCGCCTTCGTCGTGGTGATCGCCCTGATCCAGCTCCTGACCAATGTCGACCATGTGATCGTGCTGACGCGCGGCGGGCCGTCCAACGCCACCAACCTGCTGCTCTATTACATCTTCCAGTCGGCGCACGAGAACTTCGAGTACGGCAAGGCCGCGGCCGCCACCCTGATGAGCGTCGCCGTCCTGTTGGCGATCTCGCTGGGCTCGCTCCGGATCATGGAACGCGGAGCGCGCGGCAATGGCTAGACCCGCGGTCCGGCTTGAGAAGCACCTTTGGCCGGCGTTGCTCGCCGCGCTCCTGTCGGCGGTGGCCTTCCTGTGGGCGAGCCCGTTCCTGTGGACCCTGATCGCCTCGTTCCGGCCCGAGAGCGCGGGCAGCGCCGGCATGGCCTCGCTGTGGCCCGACTTCGCGCCGACGCTCGCGAACTTCCGCAACGCCCTCGATAGCGGTTCGTTCGGCCTCTACTACGTCAACACCCTCATCGTCGTGGTAGGCGTGCTCGCCGTGCAGTGCGCCACGGTGAGCCTGGCGGGCTACGCCTTCGCCCGCCTGCGCTTTCCCGGCCGCGACGTCCTGTTCTACGCCTTCCTGCTGCAGCTCATGCTGGTGCCGCCGGCGCTGATCGTGCCCAACCTCTCGACGGTCGTGGACCTGCATCTCTACGACACGCTGCCCGGCGTGATGGCGCCGTATTTCGCCTCGGCCTTCGGCACCTTCCTGATGCGCCAGACCTTCCTCGCCCTGCCGCGCGATTTCGAGGAAGCCGCCGCCATCGACGGCGCGCCGTGGTGGGCGATCGTCTGGTACGTGCTGTTGCCGATGGCCAAGCCCGGCCTGATCGCCTTCGCCATCGTCTCGGTCACTGCCCACTGGAACGAGTTTTTGTGGCCGCTGATGGTGATCAGCTCCCCCGACAACCAGACGCTGACCATCGGCCTCGCCGCCTTCACGCGCGGCGCCGAGGGCGGCAAGGAATGGGGCGTGCTGGCGGCCGGCACGCTTCTCGTCATGGTGCCGCTGGCGGTGGCTTTCGTCGCCTTCCAGCGCCGCTTCGTCGACAGTTTCGTGTTCAGTGGTGTGAAAGGCTAGGAGGCACAACAATGAGAATGGCACGTTTGGGATTGGGCGCATTGGCGCTCTCGCTGGCCACGGCCGCATGGCCGGCGTGGTCGCAGACCAGGATCGATTTCTTCTTCCCGGTTCCCGTCGAGGGCAAGCTCGCCCGCGAGATGACGCGGCTGGTCAAGCTCTACAACGAGAGCCAGAAGGAAGTGGAGGTCGTGGCCTCCTACACCGGCGGCTACGACGACACCAAGCTCAAGGCGCAGGCCGCCGCCAAGGCCGGCAAGCCGCCCTCGGTCGTGCTGATGAGCGCCAACTTCAACGTCGACCTGAAGCTCTC
>WHTW01000019.1 GCA_009377525.1 Rhodospirillales bacterium | reverse complement strand
AGACAGAGAATCGAGCTTCTCTCTCCCTCGCAACTGAGATCTGTGAATACGACAGACGCGAAGCGTGGGGAGGTAGATATCATCGCATTTTGAGTGCCCACTCCGTGTACTTCTTCGCCTGCGCCTGCGGGTCGGCGTAGTACTTGGCGTATTCCGCGCCGACCATCGGCTTCAGCGCCAGGCCGACGGCGTCCATCTTCTCCTTCATCTCGGCGAGCTGATCGCTTTCAGGAAGGCGGTCTCGATGATCTTGCAGATGTCGGCGGGCGTGCCCTTGGGCGCGCCGACGCCGCGCGTCGAGTTGGAGATCACCGTTCCAAAGCCCAGTTCCTTGGTGGTCGGGATCTGCGGCAGGAACTTGGAGCGCTGGGTGTCGGTGACGGCAAGCCCGCGGACCTCGCCAGTGCCGACGCGCTTGAAGACGCTGCCGACAGCATGGCGCCGGTCGAAATCAGCCGACCTCGGCGCATGCCCGGTGGCCCTCCCAGTTTTCTTCTGCTCTTCTGCTTGCCAGCATAACGGCAAATCGGCATCGGGTGGAAGATCGGGAGGAAAGATGAACAGACTTGACGGCAAGGTTGCGTTCCTGTCGGGCGCGGCGCGCGGCATCGGCGGCGCCACGGCCAAGTTGATGGCCAGTGCCGGCGCCAAGGTGGCGATTGGCGACGTGCTCGACGAGCGCGGCCGGCAGACGGCAAAGGAGATCGAGGCGGCGGGCGGCCAGGCCCTCTACGTCTCGCTCGACGTCACCAGCGAGGCGAGCTGGGCCGCCGCCATCGACGCCACGGTGAAGAAGTTCGGCAAGCTCGACGTGCTGGTGAACAACGCCGGCATCTTCAACGGCAAGGGCGTGGAGGAAGCCTCACTCGATGAGTGGAACAGGCTGGTCGCCGTGAACCTCACCGGTGTCGTGCTGGGCACGCGCGCGGCGCTGCCGCATCTCAAGGCGAGTGGCGCGAAGAGCGAGCATGGCGCAGCCATCGTCAATCTTGCATCCATCGCAGGGCTCGTCGGCTCGCAGCTCGACCCACTCTATTCGCTGACCAAGGGCGGCGTGACGCTGTTCACCAAGTCGACGGCGCTGGAGTTCGGCCGCAAGGGCTACAGGATCCGGGTCAACTCGATCCATCCCGGCCTCATCGAGACCGACATGGGCCAGCAGACCTTCGCCATGCGCGCCCGCCAGCAGGGCACCAACGACACCGAAAAGGCACGCCAAACCACCCTCGCCCTGCACCCGATCGGCCGGCTCGGCGTCGCCGACGACATCGCCAAGGGCATCGTCTTCCTCGCGTCGGACGATGCGGGTTTCATGACAGGCGCTGGCCTGGTCGTCGATGGCGGCTGGACCGCTCACTAGCGCTGGGGGCTCATCCTTTTCCGGACCCCGAGCCTCCGGCTCGCTCATGAATTATGAGCGCGCAGGATGCGCGCGGTCCGGAAGAGCATGAATGCGTCGACTCAGAAGATGCCGGCGGCCAGGCCCGCCGCCATCGCCGCGCCCAGCTCCTGGCATTGCTCGACAAAAGCGGGCTGCCAGGGCCCCTTGCAGATCAGCGGCTCCTGCACCATCCGCCAGCGCAGGCCGGTGAGGATGGTCTCGACGCCGCGGCGCGTGCCGGTGCCGTCGTTGCCGGCGCGAATATAGAGGGCGCAGGGCAGGCCCTGCATCTTCTCCAGCAGGGGATTGTAGGAGCGGTCGAAGAAGTCTTTCAGGGCGCCGCTCATGTAGCCGAGATTCTCGGTGGTGCCGAGGATCACCGCCTGGGCGGCCAGCACGTCGTCGGGCCCGGCCTGCAGTGGCGCCACGACTTTCACGTCGATACCCGTTTCGCTCAGCGCGCCTCGTTCCACCGCGGCACGCAGGGAGAGGGTGTTCTCCGACGGCGCATGCGCCACAATGAGCAGCCTTTTGGACATGGGAGGGGTTTTACCCCGTAACGCGCCGTCATGCTCAAGAAACTCCTGATCGCCAATCGTGGCGAGATCGCCATCCGCATCGCGCAGGCCGCCGCCGAACTCGGCATCGCCAACGCCGGCCTGCACTCCGAGGACGACGCCACGTCCCTGCACATCAGGCGCGTCGACGAGGCCATCCCGCTCAAGGGCAAGGGCGCCGCAGCCTATCTCGATGTCGCTTCGGTGATCGCCGCCGCGAAGAAGGCTGGCTGCGATGCGGTGCATCCGGGCTATGGCTTCCTGTCGGAGAATGCCGGTTTCGCCACCGCCTGCGCGGCCGCCAAGATCACCTTTGTCGGCCCGACGGCCGAGCAGCTAAAATTGTTCGGCGACAAGGCGCGCGCCCGGGTGCAGGCACAGAAATGCAAGGTCCCGGTGCTGCCGGGCACTGATGTCATCGACCTTGCCGGTGCTGTGGCCTTCCTCAAGAAGCACGCGAAGTCGGGAATCGCACTCAAGGCGATCGCCGGCGGCGGCGGGCGCGGCATGCGCCTGATCAAGAATGAGGGCGAGATCGCCGACGCCTACGCGCGCGCCTCGGCCGAGGCTAGGTCGGCGTTCGGCAATGGCGATCTCTATGCCGAGCGGCTTGTCGGCCGTGCGCGCCACATCGAGGTCCAGATCGTCGGCGACGGCAAAGGCGGCATCGTCGCCCTGGGCGAGCGCGAATGCACGCTGCAGCGGCGCAGCCAGAAGATCGTCGAGCTGGCGCCCAGCCCGAATCTCGGGCCGGCGCTGCGCAAAAAGATCGTTGCCGCGGCGGTGTCGATGGCCAAGTCCGTGAAATATCGCAGCCTGGGCACCTTCGAGTTCCTGGTCGACGACGATGAATACTTCTTCATCGAAGCCAATCCGCGCCTGCAGGTCGAGCACACCGTCACCGAAGAGGTGTGGGGCGTCGATCTGGTGAAGACGCAGCTGCGGCTCGCCGCCGGCATGCCCCTGGCCAAGACCGGCATCGCCGACGCCAAGCCGCGCGGTCATGCGATCCAGCTCCGCATCAACATGGAGACCATGACCGAGGACGGTTCGGCCAAGCCCGGCGGCGGCACGCTCACGGTGTTCGAGCCGCCCTCGGGCCCAGGTGTCCGCGTCGACACCTACGGCTATGCCGGCTACCGCACCAATCCCAACTTCGATTCGCTGCTTGCCAAGCTGATCGTGCACAGCCCGTCGCCAGACTTTGCCGACGCGCTGACCAGAAGCGAGCGGGCGCTGGCGACGTTTCGCCTCGAAGGAGCGCCCAGCAACGTCGCCTTCCTGCGGGCGCTGCTCGCCCACAAGGATTTCCGCGCCGACAAGGTCCACACCCGCTTCGTCGACGAGCAGGCCAAGGCATTGATCGACACCGCGGCCAGGCTGCAGACAGGTCTCTATTTCCAGACCGCCGCGGCGCCGTCGTCCGGCGGCCGGCAGGCCGGCGCGAGGGTCGATGCGGTCGATCCGCTGGCCGTGCTGGCCTTCGGCAAGACCGCGCAGCAGCAGGCCGAGACGCAAGCGGCCTCGGGCGCGCCCGAAGGCGCGGTGCCGGTGCCCGCTCCGATGCAGGGCACGATCGTCAGCATTTCGGTCAAGGAAGGCGATGCCGTCGCCGCCGGCCAGCCGCTGTTGATCATGGACGCCATGAAGATGCAGCACGAGATCAGGAGCCCGGCGCAAGGCTATGTGCGGCGGATCGCGGTGGAAACTGGCGAGACGATCTACGAGGGGCACGCGCTGCTGTTCGTCGAGGAGGCCGATGTCGAGGTGAAGGGCACGGTTGCGGAGGAGAAGATCGACCTCGATTACATCCGGCCCGACCTCGCCGAGTACTTCGAGCGCCGTGCCATGACGCTCGACGATAAGCGGCCCGACGCCGTGGCGCGCCGACGCAAGACCAACCAGCGCACGGCGCGGCAGAACCTCGGCGACCTGGTCGACCCCGGCCGCTTCGTCGAATGGGGCGGCTTCGCCATCGCGAGCCAAAGGACGCGGCGCACGCAGGAAGACCTGATCGAGAAAACGCCGGCTGACGGGCTGATAACCGGCATCGGGCGCGTCAACAGCTCGCTGTTCGGGCCCGAGAAGAGCCGGGTGGCGATCGCGCATTACGACTACACCGTGCTGGCCGGCACCCAGGGCAAGACCAACCATCACAAGAAGGACCGGCTGTTCGAGATCGTCGAGGAGCAGCGCCTGCCGCTGGTCTTCTTCACCGAGGGCGGCGGCGGCCGGCCGGGCGACGTCGACGTGCAATCGGTGGCAGGCCTCAACACCATGGCCTTCCACATCTTCGGGCGGCTGAGCGGCTCCTCGCCGCTGGTCGGCATCAATTCCGGGCGTTGCTTCGCCGGCAATGCCGCGATCCTGGGCTGCTGCGACGTGGTGATCGCAACCCGGAATTCGTCCATCGGCATGGGCGGTCCGGCGATGATCGAGGGCGGCAACCTCGGCGTGTTCGCGCCCGAGGAAGTAGGCCCGATGAGCGTGCAGGTGCCCAACGGCATGGTCGATATCGCCGTCGAGGACGAAGCCGAGGCGGTGGCCGTCGCCAAGAAGTACCTGTCGTACTTCCAGGGTACGTTGCCTGAATGGCGCGCGGCCGACCAGCGGCTGCTGCGCCGGGCCATCCCCGAGAACCGGTTGCGTGTCTACGACGTGCGCAATGTCATCGAGACCTTGTGCGACCAGGGCTCGGTCCTCGAGCTGCGCCGCGCCTTCGGCCCCGGCATGGTGACGGCGCTGGCACGCATCGAGGGCAAGCCGTTCGGCATCGTCGCCAACAATCCGACGCACCTCGCCGGCGCGATCGACTCGGACGGCTCGGACAAGGCCGCGCGCTTCCTGCAGCTTTGCGACGCCTTCGACCTGCCCGTCCTGTTCCTGTGCGACACGCCGGGCATGATGGTCGGACCCGAGATCGAAAAGACGGCTCTGGTGCGCCATTGCTCACGCCTGTTCGTGACCGGCGCCAATCTCGGCGTGCCGTTCGGCACCATCGTGCTGCGCAAGGCCTATGGCCTGGGCGCCCAGGCGATGGCCGGGGGCTCATTCCACGCCGGCACCTTCGCGATCTCCTGGCCGACCGGCGAGTTCGGCGGCATGGGGCTCGAGGGCGCGGTGAAGCTCGGCTACCGCAAGGAGCTCGAGGCGGTGGCCGATCCCGCCGAGCGGCGCGCCCTGTTCGACAAGATGGTGGCGGCGGCCTACGCGCGCGGCAAGGCGCTCAGCACCGCGACCTACTTCGAGGTCGACGAAGTAATCGATCCGGCGGATTCACGCCGCTGGGTGGCGACGGCGCTCCTCGACGCCCTGCCGCGCCCGCGCAATCCGCACAAGAAGCGGCCGAATATCGATACGTGGTGACTTCTCACGTCATCCCGACCGGAGCCGAGCGCAGCGAGGCGTAGCGGAGGGACCTGTTCTGTCGGTGCGTCGACCAGAACAGGTCCCTCGACTACGCCGCCCTTCGGGCGGCTACGCTCGGGATGACGGAGGGTGGCTTACTGCGACACCCAGAATGTGTCGGGCTGGTACAGGCCGATGTATCCGCCCGGATCCCACGCGAAGTAGCCTTCCTTGGGCACGTTCTTGATCTTCGGCCCGACCACGAGAGGCTGGCGGATGCCATTGACCGTGCCGATGGTGAAGACCTCGTCGGCGTAGCTCGACAGGATCTTCTCCCAGGCCTTGCGCCGCTCGGCCTCGTTCGAGCCCTGCTCCCATTCCTTGACGTAGTCGAGCAGCTTGCAGGCCGCCTCGACATCGCACTTCTCGCCCATGCGGCCCTTGGATTCGATGAACATGCCCCAGCGCGACCACTGCAAGCCGCCCTGCATGGTGGGGGCGAACTCCTTGGGGCTGGTGTTGGGCGTCGGCACCGCCGTCACCACGCCGGCGAAGGCCGTCATGATCGCCTCGCCGGAGAAGGCGCGCAGGCGGAAGTTCTCGCGCGTCTGCGGCTTGGTCAGCATCTTGATGCCGACCTTCTTCCACATCTCGGCGATCAGGTGCAGGGCGTCGGCATCTTCCGTCTCCTCACTGGCATGCTCGACCACGATGGTCGCCGGCCGGCCGTCGGGCAGCAGGCGGATGCCCTGGCTGTCCTTCTTCTTGAGGCCGACCTCGTCCAGCAGCTTGTTGGCGAGCTTGGGATCGTACTGCGCCCACTTCTTGGCGTATTCCGGCTTGAACAGCACCGAGCGGTCCATGATGGTGTTGTTCGAGGGCTTGGCCAAGCCGAGATAGACGACCTCGTTCAACTCGTTGCGGTCGATGGCCAGCGACAGCGCGCGGCGGAAACGCACGTCGCGCATCAGCTTGCGCCACTCCTCGTCATTGGCATTGAGGTTGGGATAGAGAGCGAGCTGCGAGCCTGAGCCCGATTCCCAGAGCCGCACCTCGACACCCGAGCTCTTGGCGCTCTTCTGCAGGAAGGTGTAGTCGCGCATGTTGAGATAGCGCGGCTGCAGGTCGGCCTCGCCGAGCCCGGCCTTGGCCGGGATCAGGTTGGTCGCCGCCTGGGTGAGGATGACGCGGTCGATGTAGGGTAGCTGCTGCCCCTTGGCGTCGATGCGGTGATAGTAGGGATTGCGCGCGAATACGTAGCGCTGCGCCGGCGGCGCCGTGGTGTTGACCCACGGGTTGAGCGTCGGCAGGTCGGGGTTGTTGTTGGCGTACATGACGTCGTAACGCCGGTAGATCTGCACCCAGTTGCTGCCGCTCTGGCCGCCCTTGGCCGCCTTGGCGATTTCCTCGGCGGAAGTGTACTTGGCGTGGAACTTCTTGAGGTAGTGGGCGGGGCGGAACAGAAACAGCGGCGCGGCGCGCGCCTGGCTCTCGATGAAGTAGGGGTTGGGCTTGTCCCAGCTGTACTTGATGGTGCGTTCATCGATGATCTCGACCTTCGGCGGCTTGCCGTCGACCATCAGCTCGACCGAGGGACCCCCCCGCGACAGTTCCTTGTTGTTGGCGATGTCCTCCCAGAAGAAGCGGAAGTCCTCGGTCGTGAAAGGGTGGCCGTCGGACCACTTGTGGCCTTCGCGCAACTTGAAGGTGAACTCGCGGTCGTCTTTGTTCTCGTAGCTCTCGAGGATGTCGGGCTGCAGCTTGAAATCCGGCGTGTGGACGATCAGGCGCGTGTAGCTGTAGATCGTCATCAGGCGGGTGTCGCGATCGCCGGCCACCAATATCCTGAGCTCGCCGCCGGAGCGTCCAGGGCCTTCGCCTCCGTAGAATTTGCTTACCACCAGAGGCTGTTGCGGCACGCGTCTGTCGACCGGAGGCAGGGCGCCCGACTTCACCTGGTCGGCGAGCATCGGGGTTTCCTGCAGCTTGGGAGCCGGATCGGCGGCGAAGGCCGGGCTGCACAGCAGACCGAAGACAACTGCCTTCGTGAAAACGCGTCGCTTCATAGGTGCCTACCCTGTGTTTTTTGTAGTTGCGTCAGCGGAAAATCAGTCCGGATGAAATCTAAGTTGCCCGGGTCGCAGGTGCAAGGAACACGCCATGCGGTGCACAAGGACGCGCCACATTTCCTTCACGATTGAGGCTCTGATCAGTAACGATCGAAGGCGCGCTTGGGCCCCGGCCGTGTGCCCTCGGCGATCAGCGGTTTCACCGTGCCGTTGGCTTCAACCGTATCGGGAGCGTAGGGGACGCTGACGCCGACCGGGCGGTCGCCCTTCACCGTCACGCGCTCCATGGTGCGGCGCGCCGGGTAGTAGTCGTGCGCGGCATAGTGCAGCACGGAACGGTTGTCCCACATCACCAAGGTGTTGGGCTGCCATTTCACCCGCAGCTGGTACTCGGGGATGGTCGCCTGCCGGTAGAGGAAGGAAAGCAGCGTGTCGCTCTCGTCGGTCTTGAGGTCCTTTATGCGCACGCAGAACTGCTGGTTCACGTAGAGGATGCGCCGGCCCGACACCGGGTGCATCTGCACCACCGGATGCCAGGGATTGGGGAACTCGTCCTCGAGCTTGCGCAGCTTGGCCCGGTCGTCGTGGCTGAACAGCGGCCGCCACGGCTTGAAGTCGTGCAGCGCCTCCATGCCGTGAATGTGCTGCTTCATGCGCTCGGAAAGGCCGCGATAGGCGGCGCTCATGCTGGAGAACAGCGTGTCGCCGCCGACCTCGGGCACGACCTTGGCGCGCAGGATGGTGCCCATCGGCGGCGCCTCGCGGAAGGTCTCGTCGGCATGCCAGATGTCGGTCAGGGCCGGCGGATTGTCCTTGGAATAGTCGAGGATGATGACCTCGGGCGTGTCGGCGAGGTTGGGCGAGAAGGGGTGGATGGAGAGCTCGCCGAACAGGGCGCCGAAGGCCATCTGCTGGTCGACCGTGATGTCCTGGTCGCGCATCACGATCACTTCGTATTGCACCAGCGCGTCGTGTACGACCTTGAACTGGGCCAGGCTGAGCGGCTGCCGCAGGTCGATTCCCTCGATCTCAGCGCCAATGAAGCCATTTATGGGGCGGACGGCGATCTCTGCCTCCGCTGTCTTGCGCGATGCGGTAGAGCGAGCTGCCGGCATCGTTTCCTCCGCTTGTTTATTGCGCTACTTCTAGCGTGAATTGGCGGGGAGGACCATGGCGAGCGGCCTGGAAAACGAGTTCGTAACGCTGCACGAGATCGTCAAGGCGGCGAAGATCCGGCTCAATGCCAACATCTGGGACTACCTGATCGGCGGCACCGAGACCGAGACGACGCTCCGGCGCAACCGCATGGCGCTCGATTCGATCGCCTTCCGGCCGCGCGTGCTGCGCGACGTGTCGAAGATCGATCTCTCGTCGGAGATCCTGGGCAAGAAGATCCGTCTGCCCATCATGCTGGCGCCGGTCGGTTCATTGGAATCCTTCGAGCCCGGCGGCGGCATCACCGTCGCCAAGGGCGCGGGCGCGGGCAACGTCGCCATGCTCATAAGCTCGGTGACGACGCTCAAGCTCGAGGACATCGTCAAGGGCGGCGGCGGCCCCAAGATCTACCAGCTCTATGTGCGCGGCGACGACAACTGGGTGGCCGACCGCGTCAAGCAGGCGATGGATGCCGGCTACGACGCCTTCTGCATCACCGTCGACACCCAGGTCTATTCGCGGCGCGAGCGCGACATCGCCAAGCGCTTCGTGAAGTCGTGGCGCACGGCGGCGACCGGCCAGGATCACCAGGCTGCCTTCTCGTGGTCGAACTTCAAGAAGGTGAAGGACAAGTTCCCCGACGTGAAGTTCATGCTGAAGGGCATCGGCACGGGCGAGGACGCCGACATCGCCTGCCAGAACGGCGTCTGGGCGGTCTACTGCTCCAACCATGGCGGCCGCCAGCTCGACCACGGCCGCGGCTCGGCGGCGGTGCTGCCAGAGGTGATCGATGCCGTGAAGGGCCGGGCCAAGATCGCGGTCGACGGCTCGTTCAGCCGCGGCAGCGACATCGTCAAGGCGATCTGCCTGGGCGCCGACTGGGTGGGGCTCGGCCGTCTCTACTGCTACGGCCTCGCCGCGGCGGGCGCCACCGGCATCGAGCGCGTGGTCGAGCTCCTGGAGGAGGAGATGAAAGAGGTGATGGGCCTTTTGGGCGTCACCAGCCTGAAGCAGTTGGACAAGAGCTACATCTCCGCCACCACGCCGACCAACCTGCCCGGCGTGCATTCGGCGTTCCCGTTGATGCACGAAGGCTATTGATCTTGCCGGACCACGGGCCTCCAAGGTCGCGGTAAACCGCGACCCACCCGCTCATGACCTTGTCTTTTCTGCCCGGTGCGGGCTCTCGCGCTTGATTACAAGCGCTGCCGCCCGCCAGAGGTTGGCGCGTCGAAACGCGCTAACCTCTCCCGACGAACGGCATCTTGGTCGCCATCACCGTCATGAACTGCACGTTGGCGTCGAGCGGCAGGCTGTCCATGTAGAGGATGGCGTTGGCCACTGCGCTCACGTCCATGCGCGGCTCGGCTATGGTCGTGCCGTTGGGCTGCAGCACCCCCTTGGTCATGCGCTCGGTCATCGGCGTCACGGCGTTGCCGATGTCGATCTGGCCGCAGGCGATGTCGTAGGCGCGGCCGTCGAGCGAGGTCGACTTGGTCAAGCCGGTGATGGCGTGCTTGGTCGAGGTGTAGGCCACCGAGAACGGCCTGGGCGCGTGTGCCGAGATCGAGCCGTTGTTGATGATGCGACCGCCGCGCGGGCTTTGGTCCTTCATGATCTTCATGGCTTCCTGGGTGCACAGGAACGGGCCTGTCAGGTTGGCCGCAACGACGCTGAGCCACGTCTCGTAGGGCAGTTCCTCGAGCGGCACGGGCGGCGCGCCGCCGCCGGCATTGTTGAACACCAGGTCGAGCCGGCCCCAGGTCGCCTTGACCTTGGCGAACAGCGCCACGATGTCGTCGCGCTTGGTGACGTCGGTCGGGACGGCCATGGCGTTGGGCGCGTTGTTGCCCGCCATCTTGGCGGTCTCGTCCAGCGCGTCCTTGCGGCGGCCGGCCAGCGCCACCTTGTAACCGTTGTTCAGCAGGGCGAGCGCCGAGGCACGGCCGATGCCGCTGCCCGCGCCGGTGACGACCGCGATCTTTCCGCTCATGGGGTGTTCCTCCTACGACCTCGACCCTAGCACCTGCCTTGCGCGAGTCGAAGCCTGAGGCGGGCCAGTGGGCGGGCCGGGCCGGCGTCACCTCGCCATGCTGTGCGGAATCAGCAGGATGATCTGGGGAAACGCCACAAGGATGGCGACATTTATGATGTCGACAAACACGAACCAGCCGCAGCCGCGGAAGATGTCGCCCATGCTGACGTTCTTGGCGACGCCCTTCAGGATATAGACATTGAGCCCGACGGGCGGGGTCATCAGGCCGATCTCGACCATGCGCACCACAAGTATGCCGAACACGATCGGGTCGATGCCGAGTTCCTTGATGGTCGGCAGGATGATCGGCACGGTCAGCAGCACCATGCCGATGCCGTCGATGAACATGCCGAGGATGAGGTAGAGCGCCAGGATGCCGATCAGGATCACGGTCGGCGAGACGTCGATCTCGGTGATGCCCTTGGCGATCGCCGCCGGCGTTCCGGTGAAGCCCAGGAAATGCACGAAGATCAGCACGCCGGCAACGATCGCGAAGATCAGCGAGGTGGTGCGAACCGTCTCGACCATGGCGGCGATGAACTCCTTGAGGCGCAGCCTGGGCGCTGCCATGAGGAGCGCGCCGAGGGCACCCACACCCGCCGCCTCAGTCGGCGTCGCGAGGCCGGTGTACATGCTGCCCATGACCAGCAGGATGATCGCGATCATGCCCCAGATGCCCTTGAGCGAGACGAACCGCTCGCGCCAGGTGATGCCTTCGATCGGCCGACCGAGCGATGGATTGAGCTTGAAGCGGAACAGCAGCATGGCCACGTAGCTCGCGGCCTGCAGAAGCCCGGGCAGGATGCCGGCGAGCAGCAGCGCGCCGATCGATTCCTCGGCGATGAAGCCGTAGATCACGATCAGCACCGACGGCGGGATCATGATCGCCATGGTTCCGCCGGCGGCGACGCAGCCCGTCGACACCTTGTCGTCGTAGCCGTATTTCTTGAGCTCCGGCAGGGCGACGCGGCCCATCACGGCGGCCGACGCCGTTGACGCGCCGCAGGCCGCCGCGAAGCCCGCGCAGCCGACCACGGTGGCGACGGCAAGGCCGCCCGGCAGATGTCCGAGCCATTGCCGTGCCGCCCAGTAGATGTCGCGCGTGATGTTGGCGTAGTAGGCGAAGAAGCCCATCATGATGAAGAGCGGCAGGACCAGCAGGTTGTAGTTGATGACGTGGCCCAGGATGGTCTGGATCGACAGCGATGCCGCCGGGTCGTAGCCGCGCAGCAGCCACAGGCCGAAGAAGCCGCACATCGCCGTGGCGAAGGCGATGCGCACGCCCGACATCAGGAACAACGTCAGGGTGACCAGCGCCAGGACGCCGATGCTAACCGGCTCCATGGCGCGGCTCCTCTGCAGAAGGAAACGGGTGCCGGTTCGACCGCATGCTACTCGACGGCATGAAACCCGGCGGACTCAGGCTCGTTCGCGGGAAAGCGCTCGGGGTTCCACAGATGGAGCACCTGGACATACATGCGCAGCGCCGTCAGCGCGTAGCCGAGCGCCACCGACGCGCCGGTGGGCCACGTCTTGTAGTACGGCGGCGACATGGTGACGTCGTCGTAGAGCCAGAGCTGCCAGGCGTTCTTGGCGCTGAACCAGGCCAGCACCGAGCAGACGAAGATGCTGACGAGCAGCGTCGCGATGGTCGCCCGCAGGCGCGCTCGCGGCGGCATCATGTCGAGGACGAGATCCATGCCGACGTGGCCGTGCGTCGCCTGCGTGTAGGACAGGCCGAGAAAGACGATGATCGGCATCAGCAGCTCGGCCAGCTCGAGATGTCCGGGGATGGGCGCGTCGAAGCCGTAGCGCATCGCGACCTCGGCGCCGACGAACAGCATCGCGAAGAACGCGACTGCGGCGGCGACCACCATCAGCGCGACCTCGATGCGCAGCAACCATCGGCCGACCAGGCCGGCAACGACCGTCGTCGCTGCCATCAGGGCGACGACGACGATCGCGAGGACCGCCAACTCGTACATGGGCCGGTCGCCGACCGTCTACTTCTTGGCCTGCGCCTTGACCTTGGCGACCTCCGCCTTGACGTAGTCGAGGACCTCGGTGCCGGGCCGGCCGGCCGCGTCCTGCTCCTTGGCCCACGCCTTCCAGATCGGTATGGAAGCCTCGACGAGCTTGTTGCGCTCCGCTTCGGGGAACTCCGTCACCTCAAGCTTCTGCTTGAAGATCGGGATCCACTTTTCGTCTTCCTTCTTGAAGGCCTGGATGAGCGCAGCGGCGGCGAGCGCCTGCGCCTGAGGCAGCTTGGCCTTGAGGTCGTCGGGCAGCTTGTTCCAGGCCGTGAGGCTGACGCCCTGCCAGCACGCGAACCCGCTCATGGCCATGCCTTCGGTCACGTACTTCGCGACCTCGTAGAGCTTGTAGGCGCCGAAGGTGTAGCTGTAGGGAAAGCCGAAGCTGTCGATCGTTCCCCGCTCGAGCGCCTGGTAGCTCTCGGGCGCCGTCACCATCGTCGGCACGGCACCGAACGTCTGCAGAGCCTTGGCATTGAGGCCGCTGATCCGCATCTTCACGCCCTTCATGTCAGCGACGGAGGCGATCCGCTTGTTGCCCATGAACTCGTAGGCCGGCAGGAAGGTCGGGCCGAAATACTTGACGTTCCACCGGTCGGCCATCTCCTTGACGATCGGCGGATACTTCATGAACGCATTGTAGACCTTCTCGTTCTCGGCCAGCGTGCGCGGCGCGAGGAACGGAAGCTCGAACACCGTCATGAGCGGGAACTTGTTCGGATAATAGCCGGCGCAAAGCTGCGCGCCCTCGTAGCCGCCGGACTTGATGGCTTCCGGCGCCTGCCGTTCGGGACCAAGCGCGGCCCCGTAGGCGATCTTGATCTCGAAGGCGCCCTTGGACTCTTTTTTGTAGAACTCGGCCATGGCCTCGATGCCGGCGGTGACCGCGCGCGGAGGACCGAAGATGTTGAAGTTCCAAGTCGTGGTCTGAGACATCGCCGGCGCCGACGACAGAGCGCCGGCCAGCACGCTGGCAATGAACGCGTATAGACCTCGCCTCATAGCAGATCCTCCCTATGTTGCGCCTATCAATTGGCGCTTGCGAGAAGACTATGGCGTAGTTCGCAATTCGGCTCAAGCGGTGTGCCGCGCGGAATGTTCCGCGGACTCGCGCGGGCCGATGCAATTCACGCGAGGCTCTGCAGGTAGGCGCGCCACCCGCCGAGCGCGGTGATGTCTTCGGCGTCGGCGACAGCGTAGCTCTCGCAGAGGAAACCTGTGACGTGCGATCCGTCCGACAGGCTGATGGTGCCGAGGCCGAGCGGCGCGGGGACCTTGCGCAGGAAGCAGCCGACCTGCGGCGCCGGCAGGCTCCATACTTCGAGCTCGATGGCGCCGCCACCTCGCGGACCAGCGGCGACGCGCACCATGCCGGGGCGATGCGGCGGACGGCCGGGCAGGGCATAGAGGCGATAAAGCGGCGCGGTCGTCGCCTTGCCTTCCAGCCGCCCGCCGAGCTCCGTGAGTTGGCCGTTGAGCGCCAGGCCGCTCATGTGCGCGCCCACGACCGCGATCGAAACGCGGTCCTCGGCCACGACGGGATCGGCCGTCGCGGACGGCAGATGGCTGGTGGTCTTGCCCAGCGGCAACGGCACCTCGCGCTGCCAGCGCGCGCCGAACGCCAGCAAGGCACACTCGCGATCGGCCGCGGCGATCAGCGTGATGCCGAAGGGCATGCCGTCCGGTCGGAATCCCGCCGGCAGCGCCAGCGCGCTAAGCCCGAAGAAGTTCACGAAGTTGGTGTAGTGGCCGAGATGTGAGTTGTAGAGCACCGGCTCGCGCTCGGGGTCGGCGACGCGATAGATCGTCGGCGCCGTCGGCAGGACGAGGAAGTCGAGACCGGCCATCTGCGCCAGCGCACCGGCCTTGAGCTCGGCCAGCTCATACTGCCCCTCGAAGGCGTCGACCGCGCTGTAGTCGCGGCCCGCGGTGACGATGTCGCGCGTCACCGGCCAGACGCCCGCCGTGTCGTCCGCGCCCGCGATGAAGGCGCCCACCGCGGCCGTGCGCTCGGCGACCCATGGGCCGCCATACAGCAGCCCGGCGGCGTCGCGGAACGGCGCGTAGTCGATCTGCACTGCCGTGCCGCCCGACGCTTTGAGGCGGCCGACCGCCTGGGCATAGAGCGCGGCGTAGGCCTCGTCGCCGAAGAACTCGGCGTCGGCGGCCCCCAGCACGCCGAAGCGGAAGGCCTTGCCGACCGGCGCCATCGCCTGCGGCTCGGCCGCGACGGCCAGGACGGCATCGGCGTCGGCGCAGGAGAGCGCGAACACCGACACGCAGTCGAGCGATTTGCATGCCGGCACGACGCCCGCCGTGCTCAAGAGGCCAGGCATCGGCTTCAGGCCGACGATGTTGTTGAAGCCGGCCGGCACGCGGCCCGACCCCGCCGTGTCGGTGCCGAGGGCGAAGCTCACCAGGCCCGCGGCGACGGTGACCGCCGAGCCGGAGCTCGAGCCGCCCGGCACGAACGTCGGATCGAACGGATTTTTGGGCACGCCGTAGGGCGAGCGCACGCCGACCAGGCCGGTGGCGAACTGGTCGAGGTTGGTCTTGCCGACGACGATGGCGCCGGCCTCGACCAGCCGGCGCACGACCTCGGCCGAGACCCCCGGTTCGTAGGCGAAGCCGGGGCAGGCCGCCGTGGTCGGCAGGCCAATGACGTCGATATTGTCCTTGACCGCGAAGGGCACGCCGTAGAGCGGCAGGCGGTCGATCTCTCCGCGCCGCGCATCGAGCTTCACCGCTTGCGCCCGCAAGCGCTCGTCGGGCACGCGCGTGATCCAGACCTTGTCGTCGCCCGCGGCAGCGATGCGCTTCAGCACCTCCTCGATCACCTGTCCGACGTCGAGCGTGCCGGCTGAATAGGCGCTGTGGAGCGCATGGACGCCGAGATCGAGGAGTGTGGTCATGGAGCGGTTTTAGACAAGCAGCGGCATGAAATCAGCCGTCGGATGAGCGCGGACATTGGCACGCCCCTTGCTTTCGTGTCGCGCTCTCCATGCTGCGCTTGCGCGGGAGCGGTCGGACGCGGCAGGTTGGCCGCTTCACTGGTAAGGAGAAGAAGCCGTGGCTGACGAAAAGCCCGATATCGGCCTGCTGGTCGAAGAGGCCGCCAGGGCGATCGGCCTGCCGATCGCGCCGCAGTACCGCGCCAACGTCATCGTGAACTACGAGCGCTCGATGCTGATCGCCAAGCCCCTGCTCGAGGTCGAGCTCGACGACGAGCTCACGTCCGCGCCGGTGTTCCGGCCATGACCGATCCGCTCTCCAAGCAGGCGACCGCGACCGACATCGCCCGCGCCGTGATGAGCGGCAAGGTCAAGGCTGGGGCCGTCATCGAGGCGACGCTGACCCGCATCGAGACCAGCGAGCCCACGATCAACGCCTTCACCGACGTCTTGGCCGAGCGCGCCCGCAAGCGCGCGGCGGAGATCGATGCCGGCATCCATCGTGGCCCGCTGGCCGGCGTGCCCTTCGCGGTCAAGAACCTGTTCGACATAAAAGGCCTGTCGACGCGAGCCGGCTCCAAGATCAACGTCGACGGCCCCAAGGCTGCGCGCGACGGCGCGCTGGTGCGCAAGCTCGAGGCGGCCGGTGCGATCCTCGTGGGCGGCCTCAACATGGGCGAGTACGCCTACGACTTCACCGGCGAGAACGCCCACTACGGGCCGAGCCGCAATCCGCGCGACACGACGCGCATGACCGGCGGCTCCTCGGGCGGCTCGGGTGCCGCGGTGGCGGCGGGCGAGCTGCCGTTGTCACTGGGCTCCGACACCAACGGCTCGATCCGCGTGCCGTCCTCGCTGTGCGGCCTGTTCGGGCTGAAGCCGACCTATGGCCGGCTGAGCCGCGCCGGATCCTACCCCTTCGTCGACGCCCTCGATCATGTCGGGCCGATCGCGCGCTCGGTCGAGGATCTCGCGGTGTCGTTCGACGCCATGCAGGGCTGGGATCCCGACGATCCGGTGTGCACCGACCGGCCGACCGATCCGACGGCACCGTTCCTGAACGAGGGCATCGGCGGCCTGCGCATCGCCGCCGCCGGCGACTATTTCGCCCGCGGCGGCGAGCCCGAGGCCTTCGAGGCCGTGGCCACGGTCGCGAAGGCGCTCAATGCCACCAGGACCGTCGTCATCCCGCAGGCCGGCGTGGCGCGCGCGGCGGCCTACGTCATCACCGCCATCGAGGGTGGCCAGCTCCACCTGCCGCGCCTGCGCAGCCGGCCGCAGGATTTCGATCCCGACACGCGCGAGCGCCTGATGGCGGGCGCGTTGCTGCCGGGCTCGTGGTACGTCAAGGCGCAGCGCTTCCGCCGGCACTATCGCGCGGCGGTGCAGAAGCTGTTTGCCGACGTCGACGTCATCCTCGCCCCGGCAACGCCCTGCACCGCGCCCAGGCTCGGGCAGGTGATGATGGAGCTGGGCGGCGTCGAGCTGCCGGTGCGCGCCAATCTCGGCCTGTTCACCCAGCCGATCTCCTTCATCGGCCTGCCGGTCGTCGTGGTGCCCTTGCACAAGCCGGGTGGCCTGCCGATCGGCGTGCAGATCATCGCCAACCACTACAACGAGGCGGCGGCGCTGCGCGTCGCCCGCCATCTCGAGAAGCAGGGCGTCGCCAGCGCGCCGGCGGCCTGATGAGCAGCAATGGAAATCAACATCCCCGAAGTCGTCGCTGAGGTGACGGCGGCCTTCGATCGCTACGAGAAGGCGCTGAACAGCAACGACGTCGCCGTGCTCGACGAGGTGTTCTGGAAGAGCCCGCACACGCTGCGCTACGGCGTCGGCGAGCAGCTCTACGGCCACGACCAGATCGCCGCCTTCCGCGCCGGCCGCGATCCCGGTTTCGTGCTGAACCGCGACTTGCTCAAGGTCTGGATCGTCACTTACGGCCGCGACTTCGGCACCGCCAACTGCGAGTTCCGCCGCCACGGTCAGACCAGGACCGGCCGTCAGAGCCATATCTGGATGCGCACGCCCGACGGCTGGCGCATCGTCGCTGCCCACGTCTCGTTGCTGGGCGAGGCGACGGTGATGAAGAAGCCCTGATCTTCCGGACCGCCGGCTTCCAGCCGGCTCATGATTCATGAGGCTGGCTGGAAGCCGGCGGTCCGGAAGAGTCAGCGCCCGTTGGCTTTCCGCCAGGCCGCGAAGTCGGTCAGCGACTGCTCGTTGGTCGCCGGATAGAGGCCGAAGATGCCCTTGCCGGCGCGCACCTGCTCGGTGACGAAATCCTCGTAGGCCGTCATCTCGAAGGTCTCGTCGGCGATCTCGTCCAAGAGGTTGGCCGGGATGACGATGACGCCGTCCTGGTCGCCCAGGATGATGTCGCCGGGAAACACCGGCGCGTCGCCGCAGCCGATCGGCACGTTGATGTCGATCGCCTGGTGCAGCGTGAGGTTGGTGGGTGCGCTGGGGCGCTGGTGGTAGGCGGGAATGCCGAGAGCCGCGATCTCCGCCGAATCGCGGAAGCCGCCGTCGGTCACGACGCCGGCCACGCCGCGCTTCATCATCCGCGTCACCAGGATCGCGCCGGCCGAGGCCGCGCGCGCGTCCTTGCGGCTGTCCATGACCATGACGGCGCCGGGCGGGCAGTCCTCGACCGCCTTGCGCTGCGGATGGCTGCGGTCGCGGAAGAGGTCCAGCTTGTTCAGGTCCTCGCGCGCCGGGATGTAGCGCAGCGTGAAGGCGGGGCCGACCAGCACCGGCTGGCTGGGCGACATCGGATGGACGTTCTGGATGCACTGGGTGCGAAAGCCGCGCTTGAACAGCGCCGTCGCCACCGTGGCGGTGCTGACCGTCTTGAGCTTGTCGTAGGACGTGGGCTTGGGCGACTTCATGGCTAAAACTCCCTTCAGGCCAGCAGCTCCTCGCCGCTCAGCGGTTTGCCGCCCGCATCCTTGATGACGGTGCCGAGCTCGGCGAGCTTGGCGAAAAAGTTGGGAAAGGTCTTGCGCACGCAGACGGGCTTGATGAGCCGCATGCCCGGGACACGCAAACCCAGCATGCCGAAGCACATGGCGACGCGATGGTCGTTGTAGGTCTCGATCTCCGCGCCATGCAATGGCCCGGGATGGATCGTGAGCGTGTCGCCGCTTTCCTCGACGCGCGCGCCGCATTTGGTCAGCTCCGTGCGCAGCGCCTTCACCCGTTCGCATTCCTGCACACGCAGGCGCCCGAGGTCGGTGAAACGCGTCGTCGCGGGCGCGAAGGGCGCCAGCACGATCGCCGTCATGATGCTGTCGGCGAGGTCGGTCTGGCGCGAGTACGCCGGAAGCCACGTTCCCTGGGCGACCAGGTCCAGGAACTTCTGGTCGGCCTGCATGCCGCTTGCCGGTGTCGGCACGACGGTGACGCGGCTGCCGCCGTCGCGCAGCAGCCAGTCGGCGCCCCAGAAGTAGCTCGCGCCCGAGGCATCGGCCTCGATGTCGTAAGTGCCGCCGTTCCAGGGAAAGTCCCTCACCAGGCGGCGCGTCATGTCGACGTAGGGCAGCTCATCCTCGTTGCCGCCGGTGACGCTGACCTGCCAGCCGCCGATGCCGGCCGAGAGCAGCAGGGCCGAGGCGAACTGCGAGCTCTCCTCGACGCTGACGCTGCAGGCGGCACCCGGGTGCGGGCCGGTTCCATGCACGACGACGGGCAGGCGGTCGTTGGGCGTGTCGATGCTGTAGCCGAGCTGGCGCAAGGCTTGGACCAGCGCCGCCTGCGGTCGTTGGTGCATGCGCTCGATGCCGCTCACGCGATAGCTGCCGTGGCCCAGGCACAGCATCGGCGGAAGGAAGCGTGCGGCCGTGCCGGCATTCTCGACGAACAGCTTGAGGGGCCGGTCCGGCGTGCCGGCGTTGGAAATCCTGCCGCCCGCACCTTCCACGCGGAGTGTACGGTTCGCCGGCTCGGCCGGATCGTCCGCCATCTCGACGCCGAAGCCCAACCGCTCCAGGCACTCGACCATCGCCTGCGTGTCTTCGCTCCACAGCGCGCCGCGCAGGGTCACGGGCCTGCTCGCGAGCGCCGCGAGGATCAGCGCGCGGTTGGTCAGGCTCTTGGAGCCCGGCAGCACGACCTTCGACTCCTTCTGCCCGCTCGGCGGGCTGACTTCGATCAGGTCAGGCAGCATGAACGCTCAGTAGATCGACGGCTCGGCGACGGGCGCGCCGAACCCGGTCTCGAGGAAGTCGAAGTCACAGCCCTCGTTGGCCTGCTTGATGTGGCGCGTGAACATCCAGCCGTAGCCGCGCTCGTAACGCGGCTCGGGCTTCTTCCACGCCGCGCGGCGCTTCACCAGCTCCTCGTCCGACACGTTCATGTCGATGGTGCGCTTGTCGACGTCGAGCGAGATCATGTCGCCGGTGCGCACCAGGGCGAGCGGCCCGCCGATGTAGGATTCCGGCGAGACGTGCAGGATGCAGGCGCCGTAGCTGGTGCCGCTCATGCGGCTGTCCGACAGGCGCACCATGTCGCGCACGCCCTGCTGCACGAGCTTCTTGGGGATCGGCAGCATGCCCCATTCCGGCATCCCCGGCCCGCCCTGCGGGCCGGCATTGCGCAGGATCAGCACGGTGTCCTCGGTGACGTCGAGATCGTCGCGGTCGATCGCGGTCTTCATCGACGGATAGTCGTCGAACACCAGCGCCGGCCCGGTGTGCTTCAGGAATTTTGGCGCGCAGGCCGACGGCTTTATCACGCAGCCGTCGGGCGCCAGGTTGCCCTTCAGCACCGCGAGCGCGCCTTCCTTGTAGATCGGATTGCTGACCGGGCGGATGACGTCGTCGTTGTAGATCTCCGCGCCCTTCACGTTCTCGCCCAGCGTCCTTCCGGTGACGGTCATGGCATCGAGTTGAAGGTGATCGCGGATCTCGTTCAAAAGGCCGGGCAGGCCGCCGGCGTAGAAGAAATCCTCCATCAGGTACGTGGTCCCGCTGGGACGGATGTTGGCGATCACCGGCACCTTGCGGCTGGCGTGCTCGAAATCGTCGAGCCCGATGTCCTGCCCGGCGCGCCGCGCCAGCGCGATCAGATGGATGATGGCGTTGGTCGAGCAGCCGACCGCCATGGCCACGGTGATGGCGTTGAGGAAGGCCTCACGGCTCAGGATCTTCACCGGCGTCAGGTCCTCCCACACCATGTCGACGATGCGCCGGCCGCTTTCGGACGCCATGCGGATGTGGTTGGCGTCGGCCGCCGGGATCGACGAGGCGCCGGGCAGCGACATGCCGAGCGTCTCGGCCATCGCCATCATGGTGGCGGCCGTGCCCATGGTCATGCAGGTGCCGTAGCTGCGGGCGATACCCGCCTCGACATCGACCCAGTCGTCGTCGGAGATCTTGCCGGCGCGCCGCTCGTCCCAGTATTTCCAGGCGTCGGAGCCCGAGCCCAAGACCTTGCCCTTCCAGTTGCCGCGCAGCATCGGCCCCGCGGGGAGGTAGATCGCGGGAATGCCCATGCTGATCGCGCCCAGGAGCAGGGCAGGGGTGGTCTTGTCGCAGCCGCCCATCAGGACCACGCCGTCCACGGGATGCCCGCGCAACAGCTCCTCGGCGTCCATGGCCAGAAGGTTGCGGTAGAGCATGGTCGTGGGCTTTAAAAAGCTTTCCGACAGCGACAGCGCCGGCAGCTCCATGGGGAAGCCGCCGGCCTGCAGGATGCCGCGCTTCACGTCGTCGACGCGGCTCTTGAAGTGCATGTGGCAGGGCTGGGCTTCCGACCACGTGTTGAGGATGGCGATCACCGGCCGGCCGACCCAGTCCTCCGGCGCGTAGCCCATCTGCATGGCACGCGAGCGATGGCCGAAGGCGCGCAGGTCGTCGGGCGCGAACCAGCGCGCGCTGCGCAGATCGGCGGGTTGCTTCTTCTTGTTGGTGACACTCACAGTTCTTCCTCCCAGCCTCTTCCGGACCGCGCGCGTCTCGCGCGCTCATGAGGCGCGCGGGACGCGCGCGGTCCGGAAGAACATGACATGCTGTAGATTAGCGCGCCGATCAGGGAGTCATCCAGAATGAAGCTTCTGCTCACCCATGTGCCGCAGGCGCGGCGCCAGTATTACGGCGCGCGGGCGTTGGCGCGCCTGCAGGAGCTGGTCGAGGTCACCCTGCATGAAGGCGAGGCACCGCTCGATGCCGCGGGCGTGATCGCCATGGCCCGCGGCGTCGAGTTCATCATCGCCGACCGCGCCACGCCCGTGCCGGCCGAGGTCTTCGCCGGCCTGCCGGGCCTGAAGGTGGTGATGCGCAGCGCCATCGACATCCGCAACATCGACGTCGCCGACGCCTCGCGGGCGGGCGTGCTGGTCACCCACGCCGAGGCGGGCTTCGTGCAGTCGGTGGTCGAGCTTACGCTCGGCCTGCTGGTCGACCTGTCGCGCGGCGTCTCGCGCGCCGTCGCCGACTACCAGGCCGGCCGCATGCCCGAGATCAAGGTCGGCCGCCAGCTCGGCGGCAGTACCGTGGGCATCATCGGCTATGGCCGCATCTCGCGCGCGCTGGCGCCGGTGCTGGGGACGCTCGGCATGAAGGTGCTGGTGTCCGACCCCTATGCCCAGGTCGACGATCCGCGCTTCATCAAGCTGCCGCTGCAGGAGCTGCTGGGCAGCGCCGACTACGTGATCTGCCTCGCCATCGCCAACGAGGAGACCGAGAACCTGATGGACGCGGCGGCCTTCGCGCGCATGAAGCCCGACGCCTTCTTCATCAACATGTCGCGCGGCAACCTCGTCGACGAGGCCGCCCTGGCGAAGGTCCTCACCGAGGGCCGCATCGCCGGCGCCGCCATGGATGTCGGCCGCGCGCCCGACCAGATGCCGTCGCCCGAGCTCGCGCGCCTGCCCAATGTCATCGCCACGCCGCATGTCGGCGGGCTCACGCCGCCCGCCAGCGAAAGCCAGGCCTTCGACACCGTGCGCCAGGTCGAGGCGCTGGTTGAGGGAGAGGTGCCGCCGGGTGCCGTCAACGCCGAAAGCTGGCGGCGGCGCGTTGGATAGCTCGAGGACATTCCGTTCGGCTGGAATCAGCCGAACGGAATGTGCCCGTTGAGGCCCCGATCTCCCGTGCGCGCTTTTCCGATATGGTGGAGCCGCGAGCGGTTCCACCATATCGGAAAACGCTTTAGTCTGCGCTTGCGGGCTTCGCCGCTTCGGCCAGTTCCTCGATCCAGCGATCATCAGCCTCGTAGCCCAGCAGCTGCAGGACGTCGGGAAAGCGGTAGACGAAGGCCAGCGCCAGCTCCTGGGTGAACTCACGCTTCCACTGCGCCACCTCGCCGGAGCGGGCATGCCGGCGGTTGGCCTGGCCCGCGGCGCCGAACAGGCTGTGCTGCCAGAAGCACGTCCGGCAGACTTCCTGTTCACTCTCCTCGAATCCCAGAAAGGCTACGAGGCGCGGCCACAGCGCCATTGAGCGGTCGCGCCACAGATCCTCATAGCGCATCTCCAGGCAGGTCGGCCGGTCATATTGCCAGTCGAGCATGGCCTCGATCGTGCTGCCGGTCGAGTTCTCCAGCTCGAACAGGTACTGCTCGTGCGGCGTGGCGCGCGCGTTGAGCTTCTGCTGGTAGGGCGCGCCGTCGTTGCCTGGGGTCTTCTCGTGCAGCCAGGGCTCGTTCGCCGTCCTGTGGTAGTGCGTGGCCGAGATCAGCACGTCGCGCGGATCGCGGATGAGATGAAGGATACGAACATCCTGCCGGCGCAGCACGTCGGCATGCTGCAGGAACGTCGAATCGTGGTTGAGCAGGATGAAGGGCGGTTTCAGGGCGCGTTCCAGGCGGCCATAGTGCGACCAGAAGTCGACATAGTTGGCGCCCAATTCGCGGGCGATCGACTTGAAGACCGTAGACATCCAGACGGTCCCCGTCTTGTGATGGGTCGCCACCACGACGTTATGCTTCATGGTGTCCACCTTCTGCGCCGGAAGGGGATGGGAGCCGAGGTCGGCGAGAGCGGTATGAGCCCGAGGACAATTGCGGCTGCGAAGTCCCCGGGGCGGCTCGGATCGTAGTGACGAGGCATGACGCCAATGTGCCGCAAATGGTTGAGATGAGCTGCGTGACCGGACGGCAGCACGATTGAGAGTGGCATCCCGGCTTCGGTCGACGCAATGGGACGTCATTGCAACAAGGCTATGCGCAACCGGTGGTGCTTGTTGCGCCCTAGGATGGTGCCGGCATGGAAGGCGCCGAGAAGTAGGCCGTGTCGATGCCCATCGAGGCGAGCAATGCCAGCGCCTCGCGCCGCAGGCCACGATCCCCGACGTCCTCGACGACCGGCTCGGGTCCGGCATGGACCGCACCGCGGCGACGGCCGTGCCGGCCGCCCAGGCGGTATCCACGTTCCACCTCGAGCGCTGCGATGTGCTCGCGCCGTGCGAGGTCGACGGCGGCCTCGATCATGGTCGGTTGCCAGGCGACGCGAGTGAGGTGGGATAGGATCGACGACAGGGTGGCGGCAGGCTTTTCCAGCAACGCATCTTGCGCCACGATGCGGACCGAGCCCGGCACGGCGCGCGCCATCGCCTGGTACGACACGAAGATCTTGGCGTACGAGGGCAGGGCGTATCGGAACAGGTAGTCTCGGAACGGCCAGTCGGCGAGCGGCCGTCCGTCGAGGCGGCTGTAGGCCGGTCGCAGGTGGCCCCGGCAGTAGCTGAAGTAGGCCGCGGCCTGCTCGATCGGGTCGCCATGGACGAAGACCGCGCGCTGCCGTGGTGCCGTCCAAGCGGCGGCATCCACATCTCTCACGGAAACTGGGACGAAAGCGTGCGGCGCGAGGTCGACCGGCACATGGCCGTAGTCTATCCCGTCATGCAGGTAGTCGTAACCCGGCGCGCAGAATGCCGTATCCGCCCACCACGCAAACTCTGAGGAAATCCTGTTGAATCCCGGGCAAATCGTGTGGCCGATGAACAGGTGGCCGGATTTCACCAGGCCGGGCATCCAGAACAACGGACCGCCGCGCAGGTTGTCAAAATTGAACGGGCGCCCCGCCGGATTCCCAGCTTGGCGCCCGCTTAACCGGTCGACGATGTTGCCGCCTTGCCGGAGATGCGACAGGAAGGTGAGCGTCAGGCGCAGAAACCAGACGTCGTCTCCTGGCACGCAGGCGACCACCGGAAGGATCTTGACGGGATGACGTGCGTAGCGTGGCGAGGCTCGCAGGATCCGTTGCAACATGTATGCTGACCACTATCTCGTTGGACGCCGCCTCACGCCCGACTGCGTGTCCGGCCTGTCGTCACTACGTGGACTGAGCGATATCCGTGCCCCGGACGCAACGTTGATTCGGTGCAACGTTCGAAATTGCCGCTCTGCGAACGCTTGGCGCGTGCGCCCGATCGTCCGGAGGGCGGTAATGCACTTTTGTCTCCGGTCTCGTGATCAATTCCGCGTCATGCTGGCCGGCGATGCGGCAGCGCCGCCATGGGTGTCGGCCGCGCGCCCGACCAGATGCCGCCGCCTGAGCTGGCGCGCCAGCCCAACGTCGGACGCGACGGCCTTGAAAGGCAGGGACCACCGGCCTACGTGCCTTTGATGACCACGCCCAAGGACCTGATCGCCGTCGACGTCCATGCCGAGGATGTCGGCGACTACAAAGTCACCGAGCCCGGCTGGTATGCCGTCGATGACGGCGGCAAGGTCGTGCTGGGGCCGTTCATCAGTCTCGCCGAATGTGACCGCGCGATCCGCGATCGGCTGCAGCGCATCATTCCGAAGGTGCCGGATTAGGTCGGAAATGGTTGAGCATGAACGAGCTGATCAACTGGATACTCGAGCAAGGCCGCGACAGCGACGATCTGGGCGCGATCGTCAAAGGGCTCAGCGAGCGGCTCGTCGCGCAGGGAATCCCACTCTGCCGTACCACTCTCGGCATGCCGACCATCGATCCGTCGGCGGCGCTGTTGCGGTTCATATGGTCGCGCGACGAGGGTCTCGAGAGCGCGGCCCTCTCGCCCGAGGATAGTTACGGAGCTGAGTTTCAACGCAGTCCGATGCATGACATGCTCGAGCGCAACCTCCTCGGTGAGAGTTGGAAGCTCGAGGATCCGGAAGTGGTGCGGAGGTTCGTGCTGTTCGAGGAATTGCGCGCTGTGGGCGTGACCGAGTATGCCCTTCGCTTCGTGCCCTTCAGCAAGGGTCGCACGGCCCTCAAGGGCGCAATGCTCGCCATGGCAACCGACCGTCCCGGCGGCTTCACCGACGGCGAGTTCGAGGCGGTCGAGCGCATCCTCCCTGCGCTCAGCGTCGTCGCTTATCGAATCGGGCTGTCCCACGCCGCGACCGAGACCCTGGGGGCGTATCTCGGTCCGCAGACCGGGGCCCACGTGCTGCAGGGCATGATCCGACGCGGCGACAGCCAGGTCATCTCAGCGGCATTGCTGCTCGCCGACCTTCGCGGCTTCACGGCTCTCGTCGATAGCAATCCAGGCACGGAAGTCGTTGGCTGGCTCAATCAGCATCTCGAATGCATCGGCGACGCGGTCACCGAGCATGGTGGCGAAGTATTGAAATTTCTGGGTGACGGGCTCCTCGCCGTCTTCCCTTCGGAGCGCGTCGGCGCCGAGCGCGCGTGTCACGAAGCATTGAGCGCCGCTGTCGATGCCTGTGGCCGCAACACGGCGCTCAACGCCCGGCGCGCGACCGAGGGCGGGCCTGCGCTGGGTCTCAGCATCGCCCTGCACTTCGGCGACGTCATCTACGGCAACATCGGCACGACCCGACGCCTCGACTTCACCGTGGTCGGCCCGGCCGTCAACGAGGTGAGCCGCATGGAGACCCTCGGCAAGGCGCTCGGTCGCGCGTTGCTGCTGTCGCAGAGCATCGCCCATCGCTGCGGCCGCCCCGTGCTCAGCCTCGGGCCGCACAAGCTGCGCGGCACGAGCGGCATGCGCGAGATGTTTGCCTTGGGATGACGCTTCGCGTCAGTTGCCCGGCCCGCGCTCCATCGAGAAGGGCTGCCAGCGCTGGAGCTTGGATTTCTCCAGGATCGAGGGATTGACGCAGGCGCGCGGCCACTTGCCCGACAGCACCAGCGACAGCTCCGCGCCGACGCGCCGCTTGCGCGCCACGTCGAAGCGGTTTGAGGCCGAGGCGACGTGCGCGGTCAGGATCACGTTGTCCATGCCGAGCAGCGGATTGTTGTGGCCGACCGGCTCGGTCTCCATCACGTCGAGCCCGGCACCGGCGATCCAGCCTTCCTGCAGGGCCTTGATCATCGCCGCCTCGTCGACCGTCGAGCCGCGGCCGGTGTTCACGAACAGTGACGTCTTCTTCATCTTGGCGAAATGCTGTTCCTTCATCAGGTGATGGGCGTCCTTGGTGCCGGGCGCATGCATGGAGATGATGTCGGAGCGCTGCAGCAGCTCATCGAACCCGACCGGCTGCACGCCGTGATCGGACATCACCAGCTCCTCGATGTAGGGATCGTAGGCCAGCATCTGGAAACCGAATGGCGCCGCGCGCTTGGAGACAGCGCGCGCGACATGGCCGAACGAGATGAAGCCCAGCGTCATGCCCATCAATCGCGGGAACTGGTAGAGCATCGGCCGCGCCTTGGCCCAGTCGCCCTTGCGCACCATCTGGTCCTGCACCACGAGCCGCCGCCAGCTCGCCAGGATCAGGGTCATGGCGTGGTCGGCCACCTCCTCGATGAAGGTGTCGGGGCAGTTGGTCACCGGAATGCCGAGCGCGGTCGCGACATCGACATCGACCGAATCGACGCCGACCGAGCCCAGCGACACCACCTTCAGCTTCTTGCCCGCCTCGATCACCTTGGCGGTGATGCGCGGCCGGCCCTTGGCGTAGATCGCGTCGGCGTCGGCCACCGCCTTGATCAGCTCGTCGTCGCCGCCGCCCACCTCGACGATCTCCGCGCCGATTGGGCCCAGGATCTCCATTTCCAGGGAATGATCGGTGTTGCCCGATCCGGTCGTCACGATCTTGAAACGCGCCACGTGTTGTCTCCTCCACGAATTTCCAGGCACCATAGCCCAATCTTCCAACCACGGTGAACCGGCATGCCAGCGCCCAAGAACGTCCTTCTGATCGTCGTCGACCAATGGCGCGGCCTGATGCTGCCCAAGCTTGGGGCGGACTACCTGAAGGTGCCGAACATCCACCGGCTGTGCGAGGAGGGCGTCACCTTCCGCAATCATTTCACGCAGACCGCGCCCTGCGGCCCGGCGCGGGCCAGCCTGCTGACCAGCCTCTACCAGATGAACCATCGCGCAGTGCAGAACACCATTCCTCTCGATGCGCGCTTCACCAATCTCGGCCACGAGCTGCGCAAGGGCGGCTACGACGCGGCGCTGGTCGGCTACACCACGACCACGCCCGATCCGCGCACCACCGCGCCCAACGATCCGCGCTTCCTGGTGCTGGGCGACATCATGGACGGCTTCCGCCCCGTCGGCGCCTTCGAGCCCTACAAGGACGCCTATTTCGGTTGGGTCGCCAACCAGGGTTTTAGGCTGCCGGAGAACCGCGAGGACATCTGGCTGCCGCAAGGCGGCGGCGGAGCGGGCGCCACGTCGAAGCCGGCGGTGATTCCCAGGGAGCTGTCGGACACCGCCTGGTTCACCGAGCGCGGCCTCTCCTACCTGCGCGGCCGCGCCGGCAAGCCGTGGTTCCTGCATCTCGGCTACTACCGCCCGCATCCGCCCTTCATCGCCCCGGCGCCCTACCACGAGATGTACCGGCCGCAGGACATGCCCAAGGTCGTGCGCGCGGCCTCGGCGGCGGAGGAGGCGAGCCAGCATCCGCTGCTCGCCTACTATGTGAACCACATCAACCAGTCGAGCTTCTTCCAGGACGGCAAGGGCCTGGGTTCGGCGATGAGCGAGGCCGAGGTGGCGCAGATGCGCGCCACCTATTGCGGGCTGATGAGCGAGGTCGACGACCAGCTCGGCCGCGTCTTCGACTTCCTGAAGCAGACCGGCCAGTGGGACGACACGCTGATCGTCTTCACCTGCGATCACGGCGAGCAGCTCGGCGATCATCACCTGCTGGGCAAGATCGGCTACAACGACGAATCGTTCCGCATCCCGATGATCGTCCGCGACCCGCGCGCCGAGGCCAACGGCACGCGCGGCGGGGTCGTCGAGCGCTTCACCGAGACTGTCGACACCATGCCGACCATCCTCGAATGGCTCGGCCTGCCGGTGCCGCGCCAGTGCGACGGCCGCTCGCTGCTCGGCCTCTGCGAGGGCGAGCCGCCGGCCGACTGGCGCGCCGAGGTGCACTACGAGTTCGACTTCCGCGACCTCTACTACAGCAAGCCCGAATCGGCGCTGGGCGTGCCGATGGACAAATGCTCGCTCGCCGTCGTGCAGGACGAGGATTTCAAGTACGTCCACTTCGCCGCCCTGCCGGCGCTGCTGTTCGATCTCAAGAAGGACCCCGGCCAGTTCGTCAACCGCGCCGCCGATCCGGCCTACGCCGCGAAGCTCGCCGAATACTCCGCCAAGATGCTCGACTGGCGCCTGGGCTTCGCCGACCGCACGCTGACGGGCTATCGCGCGACTCCGAACGGACTCGAAGTGCGCGCAGCGTAGTTGGAGCGCGGACCTCTAGGTCCGCTCAGGCTCTTCCGGACCGCGCGCGTCCCGCGCGCATCATGATCATGATGGCGCAAGACCTGCCTGCGCGAAGCCGAAGCGGCTTCGCTTCGGCGGAGGCAGGTGCGCGCGGTCCGAAAGACCATGAAGGTGGGCCGCTCGAGCCGCCTTTGGATTGCAGTCATTGCAGGCACTTACGACAGTCATATAACAACTTAAGTTATTGACAGGCAGCGAGACTTCGGTTAGATTCGGCAGCCTCTCCTTTGCTGTGCCACGGGCGGATCCGAGGCGCTTTCCGAAGGACAATGCCGCATCGGATCTTGGAGGAACGCACATGTTCAACGTCCGACCTGACTTGCATTGGCTTGGCTTCCGCTCCGAGCCGTCGAACGAGCAAGAGGTACCCGGCTTCCGCTTCAAGCCACACGAGGAGGAGGTGCCTGGCTTCCGCGTCAAGCCGCCCGAAGAGCGGGTGCCCGGCTTCCGGATGAACGCCGACGGATCGATACGGGAAGCCGCGGCGCCCGCCGCTCGGCGCTATCCCGGCCTCGGCGGCAATCCGTTCAATTTCTTCGATCAGCCCGGCCCGGACGCCAACGCCTTCACGCCCGTTGCCGACAAGCCACCTTGGGGAGGTTGGGGAATGTCGCCGTATCCGGAAGACAACGACAACGAGCCGCCAAATAAGTCGCGTACGCCAGTATGCGGCAGGGCAAACTTTCTTTGCCAGCAGTTTGGAAGGGGCGCCACTCCAGAAAGATATGCTCCATGGGTATATGAATGTTCTAACTCTTATGGGCTCTGCCAAAATTATGAGCGGGATCCGAACCGTATTGGTAGGTTGGGGGACCGCATCGAGTTTCCGGATGGAAGCGCCGTCATCTTCAGAAGAGGATACCCGCCTGTATATGTTCCAAGTCCCCGTTTGTGAACCGCTTCCCTCGATGGTCTGTCGAGATCCGGCATGAGCCAACCGGAATTCTATCCAGGGCCGACACCGCAAGATGAGACGGTGATAAGCGGCAATGCCTCCTTTATCGAGGCCTGTAAGGCCGCCGTTGCTATGGATGCTGAGCAGTTTGGTTGGCGCTTCGGCAATTCGATTTTGACGCGCAGTAAGGATGGGTGTCTTGTCTGGCGCGCCGATTTTAAGACTCCGACTACCGGTACGCTTGGCCTCGTCAACCGAGTGGTCTGCTGGCAGCCACCCGGCAGCGACGACGTCGGCAGAGCATACTTATTTGGTCAGCCGCTCGATGAGCTCGAGCAATTCTGAGCGCCGGAAGCTACGTCTAAAAGTGGCCGTCTGGCCTGTCCTCGACAAGAGCGAGCGCGCTGGAGGCATACGGTTCGGAAGACCATGAAAGTGTGTCGGTGACTCAGTCACTCTCTCTGCACACAATCGTGAACGTTCCGGCTGTGATCACAGCCTACGCCACTGGAAATTCATCCCGCTGTCACCAAATGGACGTGCGGGAGAGTAGAGTACATGGCCCTCAATCGCACCTCCGCTTGGCTCACGCTTGCTGCGACTATCTTCGCCGCCGCGCACGCATCGGCATGGGAGACGCTTCCCGGCGAACCGCCGGTCGAAGACAGGCAGCAAGCGACCCAGGAACGCATCGCGCCGTCCGACGAGCCGCTGGCGAGCGGCCGCATCGTCGCCGTTGATCGCGCGGGGAGCCGCATCACGCTGGAGTACCGGCCGATCCCGCAGCTCTTCCTCGAAGGCGGCACGCGCATCTTCCATGTCGAGGATCCGGCGACGCTCAAGGGCCTGGGTCCGGGCGACAAGGTGCGCTTCGAGGTCGAGCGCGACGGCCGTACCTACAAGGTCACCCGCATCGAGAACAGCAACTAGCTGCCGGGCGCGCGCCACTCCAGTGGCGCGTCATTGGACCGCGGGCCTCTGGCCCGCATCATCATGAGCGAGCCAGAGGCCCGCGGTCCCAGAGGACCATGACGCGCCACTGGAGTGGCGCGCCCCCAGCGGGCTAAACTCGCCCCCATGAAAGAGGAAACCTACCGCCGCCCCGTCGCCGGCGACCACCCGCCCAACCTGTCGCCGGACTACAAGTCGACGACCGGCCGCGCGCCGGCGAAGCCCGCGATCGCCCTGCCGCACACCTTGTCGGAGATCACCGGCCCGTTGCTCGCCAACGAGCGCCTCGACGCGCACGAGAACGATCTCACCAAGCAGCGCATGGCCGAGCCGCTCGGCGAGCGCATCATCGTGCAGGGCCGCGTGCTCGACCAGGACGGCAAGCCTGTGCCCAACACCCTGGTCGAGATCTGGCAGTGCAACGCCGCCGGCCGCTATCACCATCCCGGCGACCAGCACGACGCGCCGCTCGATCCCAACTTCTACGGCGGCGGCCGCGCCCGCGCCGATGCCGAGGGCAGGTACAGGTTCATCACCATCAAGCCCGGCGCCTATCCCTGGAAGAACCACCACAACGCCTGGCGGCCGGCGCACATCCACTTCTCGCTGTTCGGGCCGGCCTTCGCCACGCGCCTGATCACCCAGATGTACTTCCCCAACGATCCGCTGCTCGCCTACGACCCGATCTACGACTCGGTGCCGGCGGGCGCGCGCCAGCGCCTGCAGGCGTCGTTCGAGATGAACCTGACCGAGCCCGAATGGGCGCTGGGCTACCGCTTCGACATCGTGCTGCGCGGCCGCAACGCCACGCCGATGGAATGACGCGGATGCCTGACATCGACAGCGACCTCATCCTGAGGAGCGGCCGCAGGCCGCGTCTCGAAGGATGGGCGACACCAAGACTGGTTCCCACCCGCGCGCGGTTTACCGCGCGCATTCGAGACGCGGGCCTTCGGCCCGCTCCTCAGGGTGAGGTTGGTTTCTGGATCAACACATGACATCGCACGCACTCACGCCGTCGCAGACGATCGGCCCGTTCTACTGGGGCACGATCGTCAACGCCTGCCGCGCCGACCTGGCCCCCGCCGGCGTCGCCGGCGAGCGCATCGAGGTCGTGCTGCAGCTCCATGACGTCCAGGGTGCCGTCGTGCCCGACGGCCTGTTCGAGATCTGGCAGGCCAACAGCCACGGCCGCTACAACCATCCCGACGACCGCCGCAACTTGGCCCTCGACGCCGGCTTCGAGGGTTACGGCCGCGCCTCGACCTTCACCGACGGCACGAGCCATTTCACCACCATCAAGCCCGGCCGCGTGCCGTGGCCCCATGGCGGCGGGGTGGGCGGCCTGCAGGCGCCGCACATCAACGTCTCGATCTTCGCCCGTGGGCTCCTCAATCGCCTGGCGACGCGGCTCTATTTCGACGGCGATCCGGCGCTCAGCGACGATCCCGTGCTGAAGCTGGTCGAGCCGGCGCGTCGCGACACGTTGATCGCCAGGCGCGATCCAACCGGCGCCTGGCGCCTGCCGATTCATCTCGGCGGGCCGAACGAAACCGTCTTCTTCGACATCTGATCATGGCCGGGCGCCTCGTCAACGCGCTCGGCTCCTCGGCGCTCGCTGCCGAGGCCTTCTCCGACCTCGCCACCCTGCGCCACATGCTGCGCTTCGAGGCCGCCCTTGCCCAGGCGGCGGCCGAGGCCGGGCTGATCCCCAAACGCATGGCGCCGATCATCGCCAAGGCCTGCGATCCCGCGCTCTACGATCCGGTGGCGCTGGCCGACGCCGCGCGCCACACCGCCACGCTCACCGTGCCGGTGGTCAAGGCGCTGACCGACGAGGTCGCCAAGCGCGACGCCGAGGCCGCGGGCTACGTGCACTGGGGCGCCACCAGCCAGGACGTCATCGACACCGCGATGGTGCTGCAGCTCGGCGAGGCGCTGCCGCCGCTCCTCAAGGAGCTCGACGCCATCGTCGGCGCCTTCGCCAACCTGGCCCGCAAGCACCGCCGCACGCCCATGCTCGGCCGCACCCTGCTGCAGCCCGCCACGCCCATCGCGCTCGGCCAGAAGATCGCGGGCTGGGCGTCGGATATCAGCCGCGCCGCGCGCCGCCTCGAGGCGAGCTTCAAGGAGACGCAGGTCGTGCAGTTCGGCGGCGCCTCGGGCAGCCTGTCGGCCCTGAGCAGTGACAAGGCCGAGCCGGTGATGGTCTCGCTAGCCAAGCGCCTGAAACTCGAGCTGCCGGCGGCCCCCTGGTTCACCCAGCGCGTGCGCGTGGCAGCGCTGGCGCAGGACGCCGCCCTGGTGGTCGGCGCGCTGGCCAAGTCCGCGCGCGACATCTCGCTGATGATGCAGGTCGAGGTAGGCGAGGCGGCCGAGCCCTCGGGCCCCGGCCGCGGCGGCTCATCGACCATGCCGCACAAGCGCAATCCCGTCGGCGCCGCGCTGGTCCTGTCGGCCGCCGGCCGCGCGCCGATGCTGGCCGCCACCATCGTCGCGGCGCTCCCGCAGGAGCACGAGCGCGCGCTGGGCGGCTGGCAGGCCGAATGGCCGACCCTGGCGGCGCTGATCGAGACGCTCGCATCGGCGGTGCAGGCGATGGACGAGGTGGCGCAGGGCCTCACCGTCGATCCCGACGCCATGCAGGCCAACATGGACGCCACCGAAGGCGCCGTGCTGGCCGAGCGCGCGACCTTCCTGCTGGCTGAGAAGCTCGGCAAGCAGAAGGCCGGCAAGCTGGTCGAGGAGGCGCTGGCGAAAGGCGGCTCGTTCGTCGAGGCGCTGGGGCAGCTCGAGAGGGAGCTGTCGGACGAGATGGCGCTGCTCGGCTATTCGCCTAAGTTCGTCGATCGGCTGCTGGCCGAGCTGAAGCGCAAGTAAGCTTGGGAACAAGGGTTTTTCGACTGCTGTACACGCAAAACCATATTGAGCGTTCGAATCCCACCCTCTCCGCCATCCCACCGATTGCATGCTACGGCGCGACTTTCTGCGAGATAGCTACCATTCATCGCCGATTGCCGCGTGGGCGCCTGGTAGGGCCAGACAAAGGCCGACGTACTTTCGGCTTCGCGCCATATGGAGACGTTCGGCTCCTGCTGCGTCGACGTCAGCGATGCCTCGAAGGCTGACCTTGTTGCTGCGGCATCAAAGATATTGGCTACTTGATTCCTCCGCATGACGTGGCCGCCCGCTCCATTGCACGTCTTCGTCTTGTCAGCTGAGCGCCGCGAATTTTTCCACGAGCTTTGTCGAGCCGCACACGATCAGAAGGTCGCCGCGCTCGATCATGGTTTCGGGTGTTGCATAGGTGAAGTCTGTTCGCGGCCGTTTGACGCCAACAACGGTCACGCCGTATTTGCTTCTGACGCCGGACTCCTCGAGCGTCTTGCCGGTCGCCTCGCGCGGTACCCTCGTCTTCGCGATGGCGAAGCCGTCGTCGAACTCGATGAAATCGATCATCTTGCCGGTGACGAGATGCGCCACGCGCTCGCCCATAGCCGCTTCCGGATAGACGACATGATGCGCGCCGGTACGCTCCAGGATGCGGCCGTGCCGCGAGTTCACCGCCTTCGCCCAGATGTCCGGCACCCCCAGTTCGGAGAGCGCCAGCACCGTCAGAACGCTCGCCTCGATATCACTGCCGATTGCCACCACGGCGCGAGCATGGTCCTGCACGCCGAGGCGGCGCAGGGCATCGGGATTGCTGCTGTCGGCCTCCACCACATGTGTTAGCCGGCTGGCCCAGCTCTGCACGAGCTCCGCGTTCTCGTCGATGGCGAGAACGTCATGGCCGAGATGGACGAGGGATTGCGCAACGGCGCTGCCGAAGCGGCCGAGACCGATCACGACGACGCCATTGTCATTGTGCGTGTTCCTAGCCAACGATTGGGCGCTCCTCTGGGTAACGATAGAGAACATAGCGCTCTTGCAGCGCCAGCGCGCTGGCGAGCGTGATGGTGCCGACCCGGCCGACGAACATCAGGACGATGATCACCAACTGTCCTGCGGCGGGGAGTTCCCCGGTGATGCCGGTGGACAGGCCGACGGTCGCAAAAGCCGAGACGACCTCGAAAACGACGTCCTGAAGCGGAAAGCTGGTCACGCTGAGGAGAATGAGCACGCCTGCGGTGATCATCCCCACTGCCAGCAGTACAACGGTCAGCGCCTGGCGCTGAACGTGGGTGCCGATGCGGCGATTGAAAGCCGTCGCGTCGTTCTGTCCGCGGATTTCCGCCCACACCACGAAGCCGAGGAGGAAAAAAGTGGTGACCTTGATGCCGCCGGCCGTCCCGGCGCTGCCGCCGCCGATCAGCATCAGCGCGTAGCTGACCGTCAGCGTCTCGATGCGCATGCTGCCCACATCGATACTGTTGAAGCCGGCCGTCCGGGTCATGACGGAATGGCTTGCAGCGTTGAGCAGCTTCTCGGGCCAATCGAAGACACCGAGCGTCGCCGGATTGGTCCACTCATAGGCAGTGACCGCGATGACGCCCAAAACCAAGAGGAAAGCAGTACCTATGAGCGTGATCTTGGTGTGGATCGACCAGCGTGCGGGCTTCAGCACTCCCTTGCGCAGTTCAAAGAGCACCGGGAAGCCGAGACCGCCGATCACTACGGCGGCCATGATCGGCGCAAGCACAGCCGGATCGGTCGCAAAGCCGGAAAGACTGTCGGAATAGGTGGAAAAGCCCGCATTGTTGAATGCCGAAACCGCCTGAAACAGGCCGTTCCAAAGCGCCTCATCCCAGGGATTGCCGTAGGAATAGCGCAGGCGCAGGGTGAGCAGGATGGCCGTCAGCAGCTCGACCGTGACCGTCACGATCAGGATGAGACGAAGGATTCCGGTCACGTCGCCGAGCGTCAGGCTCTTCGTCTCCGCCTGGGCGACGAGACGGCTGGAGAGCTTGAGTCTTCGCGTGACCAGCAGCCCGAGAAGTGTGGCGCTGGTCATGATCCCGAAGCCGCCCACCTGAAACAGAATGAGGATGACGCCTTGGCCGAAAACGGACCAGTAGGTGGGCGTGTCCTGGACGATGAGACCGGTGACGCAGACGGCTGAAGTGGCGGTAAACAGTGCCGCCAAGAAAGGCGCGCCTTCCGGACCGGAACGGGACAGCGGCAGCATCAGCAGCGCGGTGCCGACAAAAATAGCGATCAGGAAAGCCAGCGGCACCAGCCGGGCAGGATGCTGAACCGGATGTCGCAATATGCCCCCTTGTCTTTCCAGAAAAATGCAGAGACCGGACAGACCTACTTGTCAGCCCTACAGCACGGACCTCCATCTGGTCCAGGCCGAGAGCCTAGCCATCGGGGTGGTGACTGTCGGAATTGTAGGATTTGCTGAGACGGCCGACCTTGGTTCCTCACATTGCCGGGCGGTCGATTGACGGCGCTTTATGAGATCAGCGGCGAAATTGCCCTCCGCTGTGTCGTGCTTTCGTCCTCGACGCTCCTGAAAATCTCACATTGGATCAATCCGGCTTCGGACGCGACCGATATAGCGACCCGGTGCGGCGCGTTAATCCAGAAGGCTATGACAGGCCTGCCGAACAGCGAGATTCATAGAGCTATGGCGTAGACGTAGTGCTCATCGTCATCGTTCGTGGCCCGCCAAAAATCACTGAATAACTGAATATTTGGAAGTTCATCCGGCGACTCCCGGATCAACGCCCGACCAGGCAAGGAATGTGGAAGTGGCGCGAGAAGTCGTCGAGACCGTGGACAGGTGAACCGCTCCCCACCGATCATCTTTGCCCTTCTGCCCACACAAATCGGCAATGCTTCGAGGCCACGCCAGGCGTAGTGAAGAAACATCGCGTAGGTGATCTTGGCACCGAGGCTGAGATTGCCGTCCGTCAGGATGAAATTCGGTACCTGAGTGAAACCGAACCGCGCAATTGGATCGATGGTTCTAGTTCGATGGTCTTCTCGGCAATCAGGTCGCCGATCGAGATGAGTTTTCCAGTGCGGTGCTTCATGGCCGAATTTTAGCATCGTAGCCCCGCCCGGTTCTTTGGCCGATGGGGATAAGCCTTAGCCGAAAATTCTGCGCCACACCGAAGGTGTTTCCTGCTCCACGACGATTGCTGGTGTTGGGAGCACCTCCTGCGACCTCGCGACTTTGCTCCGTGACCTGACCAAGCCAAGCTTGGTGTTCTTCAAGCAGCTGGCCAATCACTTGCTCCTTGGCGGAGCGATCGATTCTAAGCTGATGGATCTGCTTCGTGAGTGTTGAAAGGCGATCGCGCAGCGATGCGGCTTCGTCGTCAACTCTGGAGGCTGTGCGCGGTATGTGTTGCGATGGGACTTCTCGTGGCGCGACAGGTCGGGTTTGTCGGGGAACTTCTGGGCGTGGATGTAGGGATGCATGTCGGGGCGCATGTGAGCGGACCGGATTTTCTCTGGCAGGATTCCAGGAGATCGATCTGCGACGATGACAACCGCGCTGCGATACGACATCATACGGTGTAAGCTTGGCATCAGCCAAATTGCGTCAGCGTCGCGTTCCGTAGACGTTTCCGTCATTGGCCCCGAACGACGGTCTATCGCATGGCATCTCCCGGTCCTGTCCGATTGGCGGTCGGCGATCCAATGCCCCGGATCCTGCTGTCGCAGCCTGGCGGTACCGCATTCGATTCATGGCACCAGGAGAATGCCGGCCAGGCTCGCCTCTATTGGCTCGACGCCGAATCCGCACTGACGGCCGGCCGCGAACTCGCGCCAGCCCTGTCAGCCTGCGAGGCTGATTGGTGGGTTGTCGCGAAAACGCCGCCGCCCGCAGGGGTCGGCGGCGTACCGTGGCTGATTGATCCCCGTGGCGATCTGGCCCGTGCCGTCGGTGTTACCGGGCCCGCGGCGGTGGTCGTCGATGCCGGCGGTCGGCTTGCCGCCGTGATGCCGAGGCCCAGCTACGAGGGAGCTGCATCGATCCTCGAACGCCTGCACGCGGCGGTGACGCCGGGCACGGTGCAGTTCCAGGCGCCGGTCCTTCTGGTCGAGCGCGTGCTCGATCCCGCGCTATGCACGCGGCTGATGGAGCATTGGCAGCGTGGCGAGAAGCGGGCCGACGGCGTTGCCTCGGCAGCCGGCGCGGCCCATGCCCATGCCCATGCCCATGCCCACGCCGACGTCAAACGCCGCCTCGATGTCCCGGTCGACGATGTCGCCGTGTTCTCGGCCTTGCGCGAGGCGCTGGTGCGGCGGGTGCTGCCGGCGGTCCTGCAGGCCTTCCAGATCCGCATCGTGCAGTTCGAGCTGCCGCGCGTGGGCTGTTATGACGCCGAGACCGGCGGCTGGTTTCGCCGCCATCGCGACAACACCACGCCCTTCACGGCGCATCGTCAGTTCGCGATCAGCCTTAACCTGAATTCACCAGAGGAATATGACGGCGGCCAAGTGCGCTTTCCCGAGTTCGGCTGTCAGCGCTATCAGCCGAATGCCGGCGCGGCGCTGGTTTTCTCCTGCTCGCTGTTGCACGAGGCGGTGCCGGTGACGCGCGGTCGCCGTTTCGGACTATTCACTTTCCTTCACGACGAGAGCCGGGACGCTCAGTACCGCCGCCTGATTGCCGAGCAGCAGGCGCGTGGTCTGGGCGGGGTCCAGATGCGTGGCGCCCCCACGCGTTGATCGGGTAGACTGAGCTGAGACAGTAATTCCCTGACACTCAGTGGTGCGCCGGGCTTGGGCCGCGGACCGTCAAGAGGGCGGAACTGCTAAACTAGTTGCCCAGGCAGCCGAGTGAAGTGGACCCGTCGGTGGACCACTGGAAGCGGTTTCTTAGTTGGAAGCCGGGCCGTTCCTCTGCTCTGACCTGATCAAGCTATCATCTTCTGCAGTTGTCGCGGCTGTGAGAATGCGGGCAACGCGTCAGCGTTGTCCAAGCGCAGCGTCATGTCCACAGCCGTGCCGTCGAGGGTTCCGGTGACGCCCTCTCGCCATACCGCCGTCGGCACGCGGTGGGTGAGCGCCATATGCGGACGGCGCGTGTTGTAGAAGGCGACCCATAGGGCGATGCCAGTCTTGGCCTCGTGGCCGTCGGCGTAGCCCTTGAGATAGATGTCCTCGTACTTCAGGCGAGCGCCACAGCCGCTCGATGAACACGTTGTCCGTCCATCGCCCGCGCCCGTCCATCGAGATGCGCATGCCGGCTCGCATCAAGGTGCCGGTGAAGGCGGCGCCAACGAACTCCATCAATCACATCGATGGCCTGCAGCAGTGGCTCTCAACATGGGCTCCACTCTGCCTCACGGCGTTTCGTTCAGCCGTGCGCTCGCGCCTCCGGACTGGCCGGGCCGCATCAGGGCAACGCTTCGCCGGGAGCCCCGCGTGGTGGCTCTCATGTCGACCCGTGACGCGCAAAGCGCCCGCCCGTTATTCGACATGGCCGAGTACCCTTGGTGGAATCAGGCGATGCCGATCCTCTTGTCGGCGCCCGCATCACCGCCGCCGGACATCGATCGGCCGCTGTTCTTCGATCTGCTGCGGGATCCGCGCGGCGCGCAGTGGCCGGACCATTGCGGGAGGCTGGCCCCGATTGGCGTCCTGGCGGTCCCGCGTTCCGGCGTGGATGGCGACCTGTGCGGCCTCTTCACGCCATCGCATCGGGAACGCGCGCCGTTCCTGGCTGCCCTCGAGCATGAGGCGCGCGACGCCGGTCTGGGCTGGGCTTCCCTAGACTTTGCCGCGTTCATGGAACACCTCTGATCTGGCCGGAGAGCGACTCGTGGTTTCCCGAGACAGCGAGTTCGGCTATCATTGAGGTTCTGTTCGGTCGCATGCACCCTCGGCAGATTGGAACGCCGCCGTGCTGTTCAACTCGCAGACGCGCGAAGCCCTCCTCCGGCGGACGGGCCGGGATATCCGCCTGATCTTCGCCGGCACGACCGTCGTGATCGGCCTTATGCTCGGCGGCTTTCACTACTCAGAGCCGTTCCTGCCCTACCTTCTCGACATCTGCGCGCCCGACGTCTCGCGCGGCGACTGCTCCTACGACCATTGGCTGGATGTCGCCGCCGGGCTCGCTTGGGCCGCGGCCTTCGGCGCATTCTTCTTCATCGTGTACCGCCTGCGGCCCATGCGACCGACCGTCTCCTGCCGCCACTGCGATGGCGCCGGCTGGATCGAGGACCTGCAGGCTTCGGCCGGCCGCTGTCCGCGCTGCAGGCACGACCGCTTCCGCTATCGCGCGCGGGAGATCGTCGCCGATGCCACTCCGGATCCGGGTATGAGCTGGCGGCCCGTCTCCATCCAGAGTTGGGCGCTCGACGACGTCGCCGGCACGGAACTGCTGGCCCTCAAGGCGGAGAAGGGGAACAGCCTGAACTGACGTGCCGGTGGTCAGTTCAGGCCGGTGACTTCGGCGCCAAGCTGATCAGGTCCGCCAGCAGCGGATAGAACACCTCCGGCATCTCCACCATGGGGAAATGGCCGCAGGCGGGGATCTCGACCACGTGCTCGCCGCCCAGCGCCGCCAGGGTCTCCGGCACCTTGCTCAGGGCGCCGCAGACGTAGGCGCGCCGGCAGTTGAGGACCCGGTAGATGGCTAGCAGCCGCCCGCCGTCGGACCAGACGCACAAGAAAGCTGCCGGATCGACCCGCTGCATCCACGCCCCCCAAGCGGCGCAGCATGGGATCGTCAGATGCGCCGACCCGGGCCAGCAGACGATCCCACTTCTCGGCGACGAAGACGGCCTCCTCCTCCGTCGCCGCCGCCCGCCGGCTGACCAGGCCGCAGTCGCTGGCCACCAGGTTGCCTTCGACGGAGATGTAGCCGGCCGGCCTGAGCGCAGCACGCCTCCGGTAAAGACCGGTAAAGGCCGCCTTGGCGTGAGAGTTCGCGCGTGAGAGATGTGCCCGCAAACTGGCCAGTTAGCGGGCACGCATGTCGACAGTCACGGTTCTTTCAGGTCCAGAGCGGCGTCGACGGTGGTCGGCCGAGAAGCACGCGGCACGGGGGGGGGCGACTTGCATGCAAGTTTTGCTACCGCCGTGATTTTCAGTCGCAAGCTCTATCAAATGAGCTGCCTGGGTCCATCGGGCACCGGCGTTTTCGACGGGACGGACTGCAGCTGCGGCGGACCGTCGATAGCCCTGCCTCGGGGGGAAGAAAAACGTGCGTCATGGGCTGGTCGCCTGCGCGACACGGGCGGATCGTCAACGCCCACGGCTTCGCCGACTATCCGCCTGCATTGGCGACAGTGACCTTCGAAGAGCAGGACGACAAGACGAAGCTCACAAGCGTCACGCGCTTCGATTCGGTCGGCAGTCGCGACGCGCCCCTGGCTTCAGGGATGAAGGAAGGGGCCGGACAAAGCAGATCGCAACCGGCATTTCCAGTTTACGGCACTCTCTTTCTACGGGCCTGCCTTCACGGTGGCCGGCCCGGAGTCATCGGGAGAGACATCTGAAGAATCGCGGCGGCGCCAAAGGAGCACGGCGACACTGGTGGCGATCATGAGCGTCATGACGAACGTGCCGACATACCATCCCACCAGTACGCTCACCTCTCCACTCAGGATGATCGCAACCGCCGTCCCGCTGATACCGGGGATCGCCCCCAGCCCCGCCTCGAGCCCGCGCATCAGAACAGCCGCCAGCCCGCCCTCGAGCAAATTCTCCAGCACGACGGCCGCCAGCAGCAGCCCGACCAGACCGAGCGTCGGCCTTGACGAAGGCGGCGCGCGGCCACGATCGGTCAGGGCGGGCAGACTCAGCAATCGAAGCGCCAACGGCGCAACGGCGAGGCCGGCCACCAGCCATTGAAGGGTCGGTGCATTCAAAAGCATGAAGAACAGCGATGAAAGGCCGACTGCCCATTGCGGCGGATCCGTCGCGAACCAATCAAGCGCGACACCCTTTCCATGCCGCAGCGCGAGATGAAGCAGACTGGCGGCCAGGCCGATCGGGAAAAGGGCCAGAGCGAAACGAAAGGCTCGTTTGCCGGGTATGAACGGCGGCAAGCTGTCGGCGAGCTTCCGACCCGATAGAAGCATCTCGAGCAGCGAGGCGATGAGCAGCCCATCGATCGCCGTATACAGCGCCTCCTCCAGGGTCAGGGATGCGTCTCTGGCCAATTGCATGCTGATCGCCCCAACGATGCGGGCGGCGATTTCCTCGACAAGTCCTTCGAAAAGATAGAGCGCGAACATCAGGCCGAACGGCACAACCGCGGCCCGCATGGCAGCACGTTTGACCCGCCAGGCGATGACCCACGGCGCCATTGGCATATCCTCCAGGAAAGGGAGTGCGCGCTGTCATTCTCAACCGTGGTCGGAACTTTGTCGAGCGCCTGGTCAACATGCACAGGTATTGCCATCGCAGCGCCCGGCCTCATGGTCGCGCCGGCAGCCCTGGAACCAGACGAAGAGCAGGCGATCGGTCGACGCCAGTTTCGGCTTCGAAGGAACGCGCCGGCGCAGCACGTTCAGCTGATGCCGCCGCATGACGATCTCGGCTTCCAGTCGTGCCCTTGTCCTTACAGGCGCGACCAGGACGTGGAGGACCAAGCTCGCGAAAGCAATCATCGCCCGTCAGCCTACCCGATCCCGCCCCTCACGCCAGCGTGGATGGAGTATTCGGTAAGGACAGGCCACCCACACGCTGAGGGCCGACGCCGATCACACGCGCCTATCGCGGTTTCGCGACGACCGTTGGGATCTCGGCCCGGCAATCTTCCGCGAGAACGTTCCGCTGCCGCTCACGTCAGTGGATTTCGGCGCGGTCGCCGATCCCCTGCAGCGACTAACCGCCAAGGAGTTCATCTGGGCGCGCATGAACGAAGCGTCGCCGCTGCCGACCCAGCGCCCCATGGCACCGACCATGGCGCGCACGACACTGACCGGCGTCGCCGGCGTCATGGCCTTCGTCGCGCGCCAGTCCGACACGTTCTCGATGCAAGCGGTCGATCAATTCCTGCTCGATGCCTACCTTGCCGAGCTGAAGAGCAAGCGGGGACGCACCGCGCAACGCATCACCAATCTGCTGACCTATCCGATCCTGCTCGATCGCTATGGCCCTTACCTGACGCTCGGCGGCTTCTCCTGCCGACCGTGGCGCGGCCGTCCAGCAGCGCAAGTGGCCGGCGCCCCGCGCCATGCGCTTTCCGTCGAGAACCGGACGCCTCGCATCCCCCAGCCCGTCATCGGCGCGCTGCTGCGGTGGTCGCTCAAGTACATCGATCTGTTCTCGGTCGATATCTTCGCTGCCCGCGACGATCTCGAAGCGCTCAGGGCGGCGCGCGCACGCGAAGCCTCGATCGGTATCGACCTGACGGGCGGGCTCGATCTTTACATCGGCCGTCGTTGCGCGTCCGGACGGGGCATCCCGGTGCGTTCGGCGAACAAGGGAGGCTATTCGCCGCCGCCTCTGGAATCGCGCATCAACTTCGAGCTGATTGCCCTTCAGGTCGGCTGCAAGGCCACGCATCTCTCCGAGTCGACGCGCCGTGAACGTCTGGAGCGTGCCCTCGATCGTCTGGGCGGTGAAGCCGGCGGCATGGACAGCGAGGTCTCGCCCGATCCCGATACTGGACGGCCGTGGCGCGAACGGTTCGACCAGGACAGCATCGTTTGGGAAGAACGGATGCTGCAGGCCGCCGCCTATGTCGTCTGCGCCTATTTGACCGGCATGCGCGACAGCGAACTGCAGGCTATGCGCGTGAGTTGCTGCACTGTCGGCCGAAGCGCCGATGGTCTTGTTGAACGGCATCGGATCAGAAGCGCGGTCTACAAGATGCGCGCACCGGCCGGAGAGGAGGCAGAATGGGTTACCGTCGCGCCGGTCGCGCGAGCGGTCGCCGTGGCCGAACGGCTCAGTGAACGGCAGCGTGAAGCGCGCGGAGCGGAGACAATCTGGCAGAGCCTGTCCATGGCAAGCTCCGCCTCGGCCGAGTTGCGCATGGTGTTGGTCCGCTCATCAACGATCTGCGCGAGCATATCGACAGCATGGCCGCTGACGGCCGGGCGATCCCCCAGGTCGATGGCGCATCCTGGCGGTTCAGCTCGCGCCAGTTCCGCCGCACGCTCGCCTGGCACATCGCCAACCGGCCGTTCGGAACCATTGCGGGCAAGATCCAGTACAAGCACGCTTCCATCGCCATGTTCGAGGGATATTCCGGCAGCAGCCCGTCGGGCTTCCGCCGCGAGGTCGAGCAGGAGCGTGCGCTCGGTCAACTCGACGATGTTGTTGAGCACCATGAGCAGGCCGTGAGGCACAACCTTGCTCCCGCTGGCCCGGCGGCAATACGGTTGAAGACGGAGTTCGCAAGAATCAGGGACGAACTGGGCGGTCTGCCGGGCAGCATCGTCGATCCGCAAAGGCTGCGCGCCATGTTGGCCCATCTTGGGCGCACGCTGCATGTAGGGCTGCTCGCAGACTGCTTTTTCGACCCCGAGACGGCGCTCTGCCTCGACCACGGCAAGGACGATCTCGATCACACGGCGCCGGCGCTGTCGCAGTGTCGCCCCGATCGCTGCCCCAACGCCTGCATCACGCGCCGCCATCTGCCACCGTGGCAAGCATCCATCGCCGAGGCGGAACGGCTGCTCGCCGACCGCCGGCTCTCACCTCTCCAGCGCACCGCGCTTGAGCAGGACATCGAACGCATGCGCCGCCTGATCGCACCCCTGCTGGAAGGACCTGACGCATGAAGCCGATCAGCAAGAATGCCACCCAAGCCATCGAAGAGGCGCTCACTCGCCTTGTGGCGAACCCGGGAAGCGGCAAGCTCACCGCGGCGCGTCTTGCCGCCGAAGCTCGAGTGTCTCGCGCCACCCTTTATCGCGCGCGGGAGCTCTTGCAACTCCGCGCCCTCGAAGTTGCTGACGTCGTAGAGCCCCGAACGGCTGCAGATCGCATCGGTGAAGCCCTGGTCGTGGCGCTGAGGGGCCGCGAATCCGACGAACTGCGCGAACTCAGGGCGGCGAACCGGCATATGGCTCAGCACATCCAGGCGCTCAGCCTGCTCGCGCAAGACCAACTGCGCAGAGTGGTGAAAATCTAACGCTAGGTACCCTAATCTAATTGCCGCTAAGGGTGGATTCTTGTCCTTGGCATCGGCCACCGGATCGAGCCGGTTGCGCCAGATCCGGCCAATCGGGCGGGAGCGATGGAACGACTGCAGTTGGGCCGTAAGCAGATCGGCAGCTTTCGGGCATCCAGTTGGTAAAAGCAGCCATTCAGCTCACGACCTCAAATCGGTCACCGGAAGAGGTTGCTCCAGTCGATGATGACAGTGCGCGGTGGGCGGGTTAAGCTGATGATCGGCGCAAGGCTGGAGGTTGCGATGCTGCGGCCGACTTCTCTTGTTTTCCTCGTCATCCTGGTCGGTCTTGCCGCTCCGGTCCGTGCCCAGGACGGTGGCGAAGCAAAGGCCGCGGTGCACGCGGCTATTGCGGCGTGCGACAAAGGCGCGGCAGTTCCCCTCGACCCGGACGCCACGAGCGCGCCGGTTCAGCTCTGGGAGATCGCGCATCCCTTTAACCGCGAACGGATGGAGAAGCTTCTCGACGTCTGCCTCACGGCGATCTGGGTCGCCCCTGACCTAAAGCGCCTTGAGCTCCAGTACCTGCGGGTTGCCTTGCTCTTGGGCAAAGTGCCGTCGTGGCTCCTCGCGCCTCACATCCAGAAGCTGGCATCGGCCGGGAGCGCCGAGGCCAACTATCTGCTCTACCGGCTGGTCATCGGGGTCAAGTTCAAGCCCCAACTCACCCCTGAGGAGGCGATCGCCGGGCTGCTCGAGGCCGCCAAAGCCGGGCACCAGGAAGCCCTGCAGGTTCTTGTTCGCGAGTATCTTGATAAGGGCCCCTTGCTGGCCCGCGATCCCCGCAAGGCCGCCGACGCCGCCGCGCGGCTGATGAACATGCCGCCTCAGGGGATCGTGCCTGGTGCTTCCGAGGATGCGGCGCGTCGCGAGGGGCGGGCCAAGCTCCGCAGCATCCTCGCGGAGGATGACGGCTTCACCAAAGACAAATAGACGCGCGGCTTCGCCATCGTCGACGAGCCCTGCCGGGGCGGCGCGACCAGCTCTGCAGCCGACGCCATGAGGATCTCGGCATTTGATCGTTTAGGTGTGAAATGCTTGGCTAGTACGATGTCATGCATTGGCGTTGCGGTATCGAGCGGATGTGCATCGATCTCTTCTGCGCCCTTGAATTGAAGGCAAGGATGGTTGTGAAGGAGGGATGGGGCGCGACTTAGCGCCGTGCCCAGCAGATATGCCGGAAACGATCAACAGCCATGAACTCGCACGCCGCTTCATTGCCGAGCGTCCGTCAAGATCCGCGGCATGGAGTGACGAGATCGAACGGCGGCACGGCTTCGATCCGCGAAAGACGTTGACCGAGATCAGTGGCGACGACGCCCCTGACAGCGAGGAGGCCGCCGATTATCGTGAGGTAAACGCCCTGAGGCGCGTGCCCCTCGATCGCTGGACCCCAGCCGATATTCTGCTTGTGCTCACCTATGACTTAGGCGGCAGGCCTTGTCTGTGGCTGGCGCTCGATTGTCTTGCCGGCAATCCGTTGATCGAGGCCGGGCTTCAACCGTGTGACCTGCTTGTTGAGGCAGCACGGAGTGTTTCCAAACTTGTTGCCACGGTTGATCCGGAAACCGCAGCCGCCAAAGAGGCTATGTTGGGTGTTCTCGACCTGACCGACTCTGCCATCTGGCAGGCTTTCGACGACCGCAGCACGGAGTTGGGGGCGACGCAGGCGGACGCGGCCCTCGCCAAGAACCTGTTGGTGGGCGGTTGGGACGACGACGAGATTGCGGCCTGGTGGCCTATCGTGGACCTTCTGGAGAGTGCTGCGGAGGCTCGCGCGCTGGTCAAGCCGCCGAGCGTGCTGGGCATTGCCGAGGCGGAGATGCTTTATGCCAGATACCGGCCAGGCCGCGGTATCGAGATGGTACCGCAGGGGGACATCGCCACGCCCGAGCTCAGGATTCGGATCGACAGTGGAAGTACCTCCTCGTTCCGACGGGTCACCACCTTTGACATCGTCCTCGATGGCGCAAGGCCAGGCGTCAGGCTTCGCCATCGTGCGCAACGGCCGATCGAAAATTGGCGAGGAATTGCCTTTGCGGATATTGAGATTGCGATGGGATTTGCCGAAAGCCGCTATGGCGTAAGCCGGACAGCCTGGCGCGAGGTCTGAGAGTCGTCTCGGAAAGGCAGATGTAATTGGCAAGAATGACCAAACGAGTGAGACGTATCGGGTCACCGACGTGAATCTGCGCACGAACTTCCGCTCAGGGTTGAAAACGGTCGATCAAGCTGACCGAATGGGCACCGTCGACGTCTGCTTCTGGGATGCGGCGAAGCTGGGCGCTACGACCGAGATTGGGCGCATAGCAGAAATTAGCGACTATCCGAGAAATGACCGCTATCCCGCATCTTGCTAGTTGGCCTCAACCCTATTTAGGAGGGTCATAGAGGGCTATGGCGTAGACATAGTTCTCATCTGGTTCCCGCACGGCCCGCCAGCCCGCCGATTCTCCGCTACAGCGCGCGGCGCTGTCTGCGCGCCGCATGCTTGCCGCCGCTCGGCAGCGCCCCAAGCTCGGCGTGTTCTTCTTGTCTCAGATCGACCCGGTACCGTACAGTCATTCTGATCTCCTCGAGGGGGAGACCAGACGAATCCAGCGATGAGTCGGAAATCAGGCACCGTGCGTCGCATCGGCCCGCATCGCTTCACCCAAAAGCAAGGCCAGTATCTGGCCTTCATCCATGTCTATGCGCATATGTTCCGGCGCGCCCCGGCCGAAGCCGACATGCAACGCCACTTCGGCGTCACCCCACCGTCGGTCCACCAGATGGTCGTCGGCCTCGAACGCGATGGCCTCATCTCACGACAGCCCGGCGTCGCCCGAAGCATCAACATCCTCATCCCATCCGAGGACCTGCCGATCCTCGACTGGCTTCAGATCAACCCGTCAAAACCTCTGTGAGGCACATTCCGTTCGGCTGATTCCAGCCGAACGGGGCGTAATTTAGGGGAAACGGTTTGCTGCACTGATTCTCGAGATCGTTCTTGTACCCGCAGGAATGCCCGATTTCGCCGAACCCGCATTGTCAGGCCCGGCGCGACGTCGGCGCGGGTGCAAGCGAACGGCACCCGCGGGCGATCCAGGCAGGCGCGCCGGTCCTCCCGGTCGTGCCGCGGCCGCACGGCGCGAGGTTGCGCCTCCCGCGCAAGCGCCGCATGATCGGCGGCAATCAAGACCGACGGTCAGGTGCCATGACCGCGGACACCCGGGAGGATGAACATGATGTCGAACACCTGGAGTCGTTTGGTACGAATCGGTCGCTTGGCGATGATCGGCACCGTGCTGACCGGTGCGGCGGCGTTGCTGGCGGCCGGGGCGGCTGAGGCCGCCGACAAGACCCTCACGGTTGGCATCGAGCAGGAGCCGACCGGCTTCGATGCCGTCAAGGGCCGGGTGCTCGGCGAGGCGCCGGCCTCCGTCATGCTGACCATGGTCGACCGGCTGATGGCCTATGACGCCGACGGCAAGCTGAAAGGCGAGCTGGCCGAGTCGATGACGGCGTCCGAGGACGGCCTGAGCTACATCTTCAAGCTGCGCCGCGGCGTCAAGTTCCACGACGGCACCGACTTCACCGCCAACGACGTGGTCGCGCACTACAACCGCATCCTCGACCCGGCCAACAAATATGTCGGCCTGCTGTTCATCAATGCGATCAAGGGCGCCGAGAAGATCGACGACCACACCGTGCGCATCGATCTCAAGCACCCCTGGCAGCCGATGAGGGACGGCCTGTCCGCGTTCAGCCTCTGCTGCTTCATCCCGTCGGCCAAGGCGGTCGCCGCCGACACCATGAACCGCCACCCTGTCGGAACCGGCCCGTACAGGTTCAAGGAGTGGCGCGGCGGCGACAAGGTCGTCGTCGAGCGCAACCCGGACTACTGGAACAAGGACGCCAAGGTCTACTTCGACGAGATCGTCTTCAAGCTGCTGCCCGACCAGCAGACCCGCTTCGCCGCGCTGCAGTCCGGCGAGATCGACGTCGCCTGGACCGACCGCGGCCATTCCATCGTCCAGGCGAGAAACGACCCGAAGCTCGCCGTGTACAGCCGCAATGGCGAGGGCGGCGGCATCTTCTTCCTCAACAACTCCAAGCCGCCGCTCGACGACGTGCGCGTGCGCCGCGCGCTCAGCCTGGTGTGGGACCAGAAGTACTACGTCGAATCGCAGCTCCAGAACACCCAGCGCGTCACCAGGAGCGGCTTCGATGACGGCGGCAAGTGCGATTCGGGCTATCTGCCGGATGGCGACTTCGCCGCCGCCAAGAAGCTGGTCGGCGAGATCGGCAAGCCGATCGAGGTCGAGCTGGTGCACACCGCGACCCAGCGCGGTCGCGAGCTCGGCCTGCTGTGGCAGCAGCTCGCCAAGCGCGGCGGCATCACGATCAAGCTGAAGCCGCTGGACCAGCTTGCCTTCGTCGGCACCGTCTTCAAGAACGACTATCAGATGGCCGGCTGGCGCATCGCCGATGCCGGAGACATCGGGCCGCAGCTCTTCGCGCTGCTGCTGTCGAAGAGCCCGTACAACCTCGCCCACTACAAAGACCCGGAGATGGACAAGCTGCTGATGGCCATGCGCACGGCGGAGACGCCGGAGAAGCGCAAGACGGCGATGTGCGCGGTGGTGCGCAAGATGAACCAGGATGCGCCGATCCTGTGGGTGTCGGGCCGCACGCACAACGCCATCGCCAAGAAGACCCTCAAGGGCCTGCGGCCGCTGTACCAGGGCGTCGTGGACGTCCGCTTCGCCCGCTTCGACTAGTCGCGAATCCGGATCCGCCGATGCGGTATCTGGGCCGCAAGCTGCTCAGGCTGGTCTTTGTCGTAGCCGCGGTGACGACATTGACCTTCCTGCTCGTGGCCCTGCTGCCGGGCGACATCGCCTATCTGGTCGTCGGCCCGACGGCCACCCCTGCCGAGGTCGAGGCGGTCCGCGAGCAGCTCGGCCTCGACCGGCCGATGCTGGTGCGCTACGGCGAATGGCTGGCGGCGCTGGCGCAGGGCGACCTCGGCGTCTCGCTGCGGACGTCGGAGCCGGTCAGCGAGGCGATCCTCAGCCGCCTGCCGGTGACCCTCGAGCTGATGCTGCTGGCGCAGGTGATCGCCGTGGCGCTGGCGGTGCCGCTCGGCGTGCTGTGCGCCTACCGGCAGAACCGCTGGATCGACCGCGCCGTCACCCTGGCCGGCTTCGCCATGATCTCGGTACCGCCGTTCGTCATGGCGCTGGTGTTGATCTTCACCGTCGCGCTGCGGCTGGGCTGGCTGCCGGCCACCGGCTACGTGCCACTGTCCGAGGGGTTGTGGGACAACCTGCGCACCTTCGCGCTGCCGGCGCTGTCGATCGCGCTGATCGAGTGGGTGACGCTGATGCGGCTGCTGCGCAACGACATGATCATGACGCTGCAGGAGGACTTCATCGCCATGGCTCGGGCCAAGGGCCTGCCGGCCTGGCACATCCTGCTGCGCCATGCGCTCCGGCCGTCGTCGTTCAGCCTGATCACCATTCTCGGCCTGCAGGTCGGTACGCTGATCGGCGGCACGGTGATCATCGAATCGATCTTCGCGCTGCCTGGCGTCGGCCGGCTGCTGCTGACGGGGATCTTCAGCCGCGACTACGTGGTGGTGCAGGGCTGCATCCTGTTCATTGCCGTCGCCTACGTGCTGATCAACTTCCTGGTCGACCTGACCTACAGCTTCCTCGACCCGCGCATCCGGGTGGGCGGTCGCGATGGCTGAGACCGCGATCGACAATGTCGCCGCCGGCGAGGCCGAGGGGCTGGCCGGTCGCCGCCGCCGGCGCCGTCTCGGTCCCGGCTTCTGGCTGCCGGCCGGCTGGATCGGCCTGGTCGTGTTCGGCGCGGCGACAGCCGGCTTCTGGCCGATGCCGGCGCCCGAAACCATCGACTTCCTCAACCGCGCGGCGATGCCCGGCACGGTCGGCGAGATCGAGCTCGCCGGCCAGACCGAGCTCAGCGAGTTCCGCTACCTGCTCGGCACCGACAACATCGGCCGCGACATGCTGTCGAGGCTGCTGTACGGCGCCCGGGTCTCGCTGCTGATCGGCCTGCTCTCGCCGCTGATCGGCCTGCTGGTCGGCGGCGCGCTCGGCGTGGTCGCCGGCTACTATCGCGGCCGCGTCGACGGGGCGGTGGTGGCCGCGATGGACGTCATCCTGGCCTTTCCGGCGTTGGCGCTCCTGCTGGCGATCACCTTCTACCTCGGCCCGTCGCTGCCCAACCTGATCCTGGCCCTCGGCTTCCTGTCCGTGCCGGCCTCGGCCCGTGTCGCCCGCGCCAACACGCTGAGCGTGGCGCGCCGCGAGTTCGTGCTCGCCGCCAAGGCGATGGGCGCCTCCGACCTCTACATCCTGGTGCGCGAGATCGTGCCCAATGTGCTGATGCCGCTGCTGGTCTTCGCCATGCTCCTGGTCGCGGTCCTGATCGTCGCCGAGGGAACGCTGAGCTTCCTCGGCCTGTCGGTGCCGCCGCCGACGCCGAGCTGGGGCACGATGATCGAGGAAGGCCGCGAGCTGCTCGACCAGGCGCCGCACGTCACCATGATCCCGGCTGCGGTGATGTGCCTGACCGTATTGTCCTTCAACCTGATCGGCGACCGTCTGCGCAGCCTGATCGATCCGCGCGAGAGCCGGCTGTGACATCGACTCCGCTGCTCGCCGTCGAGGACCTGCACACGCACTTCCGCACGCCGCGCGGCCGGGTGCGTGCGGTCGACGGCGTCTCGTTCTCGCTCGACCGCGGCCGGACCCTGGGCATCGTCGGCGAGAGCGGCTGCGGCAAGTCGGTGCTGGCGCGCACCGTCATGGGCCTGCTGCCGTCCAACGCCCGGGTGCCGCCGGCCAGCCGCGTGCTGTTCGACGGCCGTGACCTGCGCGGCCTGTCCGAGCGCGAGCTGCGCTCCGTGCGCGGCCGGCGGATGGCGATGATCTTCCAGGATCCCATGACGTCGCTGAACCCGGTGATGACCTGCGGCGCGCAGGTCGTCGAGGCGCTGACCTGGCACATGGGATTGAGCCGGCGCGCCGCGCGCGACAGGGCCGTCGAGCTGTTCACCGCGGTCGGCATCCCGGAGCCGGCCCGGCGTGTCGATCACTACCCGCACCAGCTCTCCGGCGGCATGCGCCAGCGCGTCGCCATCGCCATCGCGCTGAGCTGCGAACCGGCGCTGCTGATTGCCGACGAGCCGACCACGGCGCTCGACGTCACCGTGCAGGCCGAGATCCTCGACCTCCTGAACCGCCAGCAGCGCGAGCGCCGCATGGCGTTGATCCTGATCACCCACGACCTCGGCGTCGTCGCCGGGCGCACGGACGAGATCGCCGTGATGTACGCCGGGCGGATCGTCGAGCAGGCTCGCACCACGGTGCTGTTCTCGCGCATGCGGCACCCGTACACCGAGGCGCTGCTGCGCTCGATCCCGCGCCTGGCCGATCCGCCGCACACGCCGCTCGTGACCATCGCCGGGCGGCCGCCGGAGCTGATCGACCCGCCGCCCGGTTGCAGCTTCGCGCCGCGCTGCCGCTACGCCGCCGACGACTGCCGCCGCCTGGCGCCGGCGCTCGCGGGCGACGGCCACGCCTTCGCCTGCTGGCACCCGCTGGGTAGCCCGCTGGGCCCCCCGTCGTGAACGCGCCGCTGCTGAGCGTGCGTGAGCTCACCGTCGAATTCCGTGTGCCCGACGAGCGCACCGTGCACGCCGTCTCCGGCATCAGCTTCGACATCCGCCAGGGCGAGACGCTGGGGCTTGTCGGCGAGTCCGGCTGCGGCAAGTCGTCGGCGGCGCGCGCGCTGATGCAGCTGCCGCCGCCGACCGGCGGCGAGGTCTGGTTCCAGGGCACCGACCTCGCGAGGCAATCGGGAGCGGTGCTGCGCCGCCTGCGGCCGAAGCTGCAGATGATCTTCCAGGACCCGATCGCCTCGCTCAATCCGCGGCACAGGGTGGCCGAGATCGTCGCCGCGCCGTTGCGGGTCAATCGCCTGCTGCCGAGGGCGCAGATCGGCCCGCGGGTCGCGGCGATGCTGGAGGCGGTCGGCCTCGAGCCGGCGCTGGCGCTCGATCGGAGGCCGCACGAGTTCTCCGGCGGACAGTGCCAGCGCATCTCGATCGCCCGGGCGCTGATTCTGGAGCCGGCGCTGCTGATCTGCGACGAGCCGGTCTCGGCGCTCGACGTCTCGGTGCAGGCGCAGATCCTCAACCTCTTGCGCGAGATGAAGGGGCGCATGGGGCTCACCATGCTGTTCATCTCGCACGACCTGGCGGTGGTGAAGAACGTCTCCGACCGGGTCGCGGTGATGTATCTCGGCCGGCTCTGCGAGCTGGCGCCGTCGGAGACGCTGTACCGGGCCCCGGCGCACCCCTACACGGCGGCGCTGATGAGCGCGATTCCGGTGCCCGACCCGACACAGCCGGTCAGGCAGGTGCAGCTCACCGCCTCCGACCTGCCGTCGCCGATGGATCCGCCCAGCGGCTGCCGCTTCCGCACGCGCTGCCCGCGGGCCGAGGCGCGCTGCGCCGCCGAGGTGCCGCCGCCAAGGGAGATCGCGACGGGCCACCAGGTGGCCTGCCACTTCCCGCTGACCGGCTGAGCCGTTTCAGGCTCCTGTCCCCGCCGGCGAGGCGGCCGAGCCTCCGGTCCCAGCGCGCGCTCGTGCTCCTGGGCCAAGGCGGCGACGATGGTGGCGGCCTGCATCGGCGCGCGGGCGGCGGCCGACAGGACGAGCGCGGCGCCGACGGACGATGAAGCGCGGCGATGTTGTTGTCGCGGCGGCTGGCGATTACGGGAAGCCGCGGCCGGCAGTTGTCGTGCAGACCGACGCTTTTCCCGAAACCCATCCATCGGTCGTGATTTGCCAGATGACATCCGACATCGTCGATGCTCCGGACTTTCGCGTTACGATCGAACCGAATGAAAAGAATGGCCTGCGCATCCGTTCCCAAGTCATGGCCGACAAGCCAGTTACGGTTCGACGGGAACGGATCGGACAATTGGTCGGGCACCTGACCGACGCCGACATCGGGCGTCTCAATATCGCCCTGGCCTTCGTCATCGGCCTTGCGGACTGACGTCGGTTAGAGGGCCATAGCGTAAACATAGTGCTCATCATCGTCCATCGTGGCCCGCCATATAGCATTGATGTTATTGGGTTTACGACGATTTTTGAAGTTGACCCCCGGATCAACACCCGAAAGCAGATCGGTGAAAAAGGGCTTCGGGTTTGAAGGGCTCAAGCCAGACTTGGGGGCGGCAGCGCTTGGGTCGAGTCCCAATATGCACTGAACACCAAAAGACCACGAGTTTGGCAAAGATCGATCCTTGACAGCTGCGTTCAACGCCTCTGCGTCGAACGCGACCTGTACGAAGACCCGCGGTCATGCCCCAGCGGACCGCCTCTATCGCACGGCGCTCGATGGCGCTTCGGAAGCGAACGCCGCGAGAACAATCGCTTTCACGAGTTTCCTTGATGATCGATCAGCGACGATCGCTGTTGCCGTTGCAATAGATATGCATTATTCGCGACAGGCCTCAGCGGCAAACGCGATTATCATCGAACAACACAGCGATATTTGAGACGCGACCGAGAAGCTTGGTCGGCGCTAGAGCGCACGGGGAATGTTGTTCCAAAGGGCACATTCCGTTCGGCTGATTCCAGCCGGACGGAATGTGCTCTAGCAGCCTCAAGCACGAGAAGTGGCGTGCACGACTTGAGGGATGTTCGTCATGAACAGGACGGCGTTGAGGTGGGTGGACGCTTTGCCTACGTCAACGACAGCTGCTTTCGTTGTGGCTTTGGTCGTTTTGTCGCCACCGGAGCGGCGAGGCCAGGTCCCGCAACTGCGATCCCGGTCCATGGTGTGTGGCAAACAACACAGTCTGTTTCCGCTGCCGGGAGATAATGAATGCGCCGATTCTGTCATGCGGGAGGACGTTCACGAGCACCCGCGTCGAGCGGCCTCCGCACCTGATGTCCTGCCTGACAACACTGAACGCTGAGTTGGCTTGGAGACTGTATGCGTAAGACTGTTCTGATTGTTGCGCATGACCTGGAACTCCGTGGACAAATAGCCCGTGCACTGCAGTTGGGTGGCTATGCTGTTGAGCTTGCCGCGGATGAAAAGCGGGCACTGAAGCTCATTGCGGATGGGAATATCGACGCCGCAATCCTGGCGGCCGGCGCCGACCGGTCCGCCGTGGCACTGGCGCGGCAGCTGCGCGCAGCGGTTCAGAGATTGATCGTGCTGGCGGACGAGGCCCATGAGGTTCTTCGACCTGGTTGCGTATCCCCCGCCGTCGACGCGTTTCTCTCGCTGCCACTGGATGAAAAGGAACTGCTGGCCCGTGTCGCCCAGCTCATGGAGTTGCCGGCAGCCGGGGACGAAGACAGACCGGCGGTCCTCTGTTTCGAGGGCTGCCGGCTCGATCTTGCCGGCCACACATTCGTCGATGCCGGCGGGTGCGAAGTGCGTTTGACGCGCTCGGAGTTTGCCCTGCTGGCAGCATTCGTTCGCAATCCCCAACGTGTCCTGTCACGCGACCAATTGCGTCGCACACTCGCCGGAGACAGCCTGGAACCCTATGAACGGAGCGTCGACGTGCTCGTCGGCCGGTTGCGCCGCAAGATCGAGCCGAACGCGAAGGCGCCCCGATTCATCACCACCGTGTTGGGTGCCGGTTATAAGTTCACCGTGCGACCGCGTGTGAGCGAAGAAAGCGAAAGGCAGTTGCCGTTCGCCGAGCCGGAAAATCGAACGACAGCGACGCCGCCCGACAGCTCGGGGCCCGGCGATTCGATTGCCGCGAAGTCGTCCGGCGGGGGCATTGCCTTGCCGCCGCTCGACCCAGAGAAGCGACAGCTGACGGTGCTGTGTGCTGGACTTCTCGACGCATCGTCGCTCGCGGCAGCTTTCGATCTGGAGGACGTCGGCGGTGTCATCCAGAGGTTCCAGGGGGCCTGCACGAGCGCTATCGCGCAGATGGGCGGATCGGTTTGTCGATGGATGGGCGGAGAGGCTCTCGCCTTGTTCGGATATCCGCACGCCCACGAGGATGACGCCGAACGCGCCGTGCAAGCCGGGATCGATCTTGTGGCAAAGGTTGGCCAGCTCCGGTCTCCTTCGGGAAAGCCGCTGCAAGCGCAGGTCGGCATTGCGACCGGCCTGGTCCTGATTGGCGGGGAGCAGCAGGTGGTTGGAGAGGCCACGGCCATTGCTGCCCGACTGCAGATCAGCGCGCCTGCAAACTCAGTCGTCGTGACCGCTTCGACGCGCAAACTTGTCGCCGGAGCGTTTGACTGCATCGAGACGCCGCATTCCGTGGCGGGAGCTTCCGGATCGGTGGCAGCTTACCGGGTCGTCGGCAGGCGAGCGGCCAGGAGCCGATTTGACGCCAGGCTGACGGAGCGACTGACCGCCTTCGTCGGCCGGGAGCGCGAACTGCAGCAGCTATCGTCGCTCTGGGATCAGGCCAAGACCGGCAGAGGGCAGGCCGCGCTGGTGTGCGGCGAAGCCGGCATCGGCAAGTCGCGGGTTTGTGAGGGCTTCCTGGATGCCATCCGAACGCAGCCGCACATCACGGTTCGCTACCAGTGTTCTCCTCATCACAGCGGCAGCCCGTTTCATCCGGTCATCAAGCAACTTGAACAGGCGGCCCGCTTCGAACGAGAGGATTCGCCCGACACGAAGCTGGACAAGCTGGAAGCGTTGCTTTCGCAAGTCGATGCCGCATTGCTCGCGGACACTGCATTGTATGCCGCGTTGCTGTCGATCCCGACCGGCGGTCGTTACGCGGCGCCCGAGCTGACGCCCCAACGACAAAAGGACCTCACGGTCGCAGCGCTGATCCGTTACCTTGTCAGTCTTGCCCGCAATCAACCTTTGGTCATAAAGCTTGCCGACGCGCACTGGATCGATTCCAGTACCCTGGAACTATTCGGTCGGCTCATCGCATCGATTCAGTCGGCTTCGGGCCTTGTCCTGGTCAGTTTCAGGCCGGAGTTCTTCACGCTCTGGCTCGAGCAGTCACACGTCAGCATGATCCGGATCAATCGCCTGGGGCGCGACCAGACCCGGACCATGATCATGGATGTGGCCGGGGGCAAGCAAGTACCCGCCGACATCTGTGAGCAGATCATCGACAAGACCGACGGCATCCCCTTGTTCATTGAGGAGTTGACCAAGGCGGTGCTCGAATCCGGGCTGCTCCACGATATCGGCGGCCGATACGTGGCGACCGGCGCGGCGCCGCCTTTGGCCATACCCATGACGCTCGCCGACTCCCTGACGGCGCGACTCGACAGGCTCGGTCCGGCGAAGGAGATCGCGCAGATTGGAAGCGCCATCGGTCGGGAATTTTCCTATGGCCTGCTTGCCGCCGTCGCTTCGATGCCCGAGGACGTGCTGCGATCTGGTCTTGCCCAGCTCGTGGGCCTCGAATTGATTTTCGTACGAGGCGCGCCGCCGGACTCGACTTACATTTTCAAGCATGCGCTCGTTCAGGAAGCGGCCTTCGCCATGCTGGTGCGCGCCAAGCGGCAACACATTCATGAACGCATCGCCTGCGCCCTCGAGCAGCGTTTCCCCGAGATCGTCCAGACGCAACCCGAGGTCATCGCTCACCACCTCGCAGAGGCGGGTCTCACCGGGCGGGCCATCGCCTACCTGCAAAAAGCCGCGCAGCGCGTGATGGAGCGGTCGGCGAATGACGAGGCCATTTCGCATCTGACGCGCGCGCTTCAATTGCTGCGATTGCTCCCTGAGTGTCCGGCCCGCGCCCGGCAAGAGCTCGAGATGGAGGTCATGCTTGGCCAAGCGATGATCGCCACCCGCGGTTACTCGGCAGCGGAAACCAAGGAGATCCTGTCGCGGTCGCGAACCCTCATCAACCATTCGACCGACCCGGCTCAGAAGGTTTCCATCCTCTATGGTCTATGGGCATGCGCCTACGTCGGCGGAGCACTGGTCGAGCAAAAGGCGGCAGCCAACGAATTGATGGCGGAGGCCGAGGGACACGACGACATGGCGGCGCTCTGCGTCGCGCATCGCGCGCTCGGCACCACCTGCATGGTCAGCGGCGAACTCACCGCCGGGCTGCGACATCTCGAGCAAGCTTGGGCGCTCTATGACTGCGAGCGTCATGCGCAGCTCCGCTACCAGTACGGACAGGACATCGGCGTCGCGGCTCTGTGCTACCGAAGCTGGACACTCTGGCATCTTGGCCACGTCGATCAGGCATCTCAGGTGGCGAACGAGGCGGTGCAGCACGCTGAGAAGCTGCTTCATCCGCACACGCTGGTCTACGCGATCTGCCATGCTCGCGCGTTCATCGACCTCTTCAAACATCGCGCCGATGACATCGACTCTTGTGCGGAGATGATCGTTTCTCTCTGCGCCGAGCATCGTTTTTCGCATTGGATGAATTGCGGTCGCATTCTCCAGGGCTGGGCGGCCATATGCCGGGGCGACGTCGATCGGGGAATTGAGGCGCTGTGCGCTGGTGTTGCCGCGTGGCGGGATGGTGGCGCCCGGCTGTGGATGCCCACGTTCTTGGCGCTGGAAGCCGAGGCTTACGCCAGAGCCGGTCGTAGCGAGGCCGCGTTGCACGCCATCGACCAGGCACTCGCCGTCTCGAGCGAGACCGGGGAGTGCTGGGCGAAACCCGAGTTGCTGCGCAGCAAGGCCGGCCTGCTCCTGGCATCGGGCCGTGCGCCAACGCGCGAGATCGAGGGCCTCCTGACCAGTGGGCTGGCGCTGGCACGGCGCCAGCATGAACCATGTTTTGAGCTCCGTGCCGCATGTGATCTCGCCCGGCTCAAGCGGTCCAAAGGGCGCGCCAGGGAAGCCCTGACAATGTTGCGCTCGGTGTGCGACCGCCAAAGGGCGGGCATGGACATGACGGAACTGCAGGAAGCCAGAATCCTGATGGAGGATCTGACACCTGGCCACGGATGATCGCGGCGTGCTTGGTACCGTCGGGAGCGCCGCGGCTCGTTGTCGTCGCCTTGAATCCTAGCGCGGGATGACCGGCTCCATGGCCCGCATGCGCTGCCGGGCGCTTTCGCACGATCCGGCAGCATCAACCAGGCGGCCAACCTTACCCAGACCAAAAGGCGGCATGCCGCTATAGATCGCCTCGTAGTCGCCGGCACGGACTCTGTAGGTTTCATGCCAGATGCCGACATCACCGCGTGTCTCCTGCATGCGACGGTTGAACGTGACCCACGCCGGCCAATGCAGGGCGTCGCGATCCCGGGCATAACGCTCCAGGTGATCGAAGCTACGCCAGTACTGCACGATGATCCTGCCCAAGCCGGTGTGGCCGAGGAAGCCGATCTCAGGCGGGGCAGCCTCCAGTTCCTTCAGCATCTTTGGCATCGCCCGCATGACCGGCAGCCATTTGCGCGGCTTCCACGGCTTGTTGACGCGCATGCCTATCAGGAAGACGACAAAGTCACCGTCGACCTCCGCATGGACGCGCTTCGGGATGACCTTGGCCGGTCCGAGTTCCACATCCAGGCGCCTGGGCGAATCCGAGACGACGTCTTGTACATTCATACGAAGCTCCACAAGGTTCGATCCGCTCGCTTCAATATCGGCCCGTCGATCATGGCCATCGGGTCATTGCGGGAGTTTTTTTGCGTCTAGGCCGCAGCTTGGCGCACTCCATCGACAGATGGGTCCAAGCCCACCGTGAATACCGCTCGGGCGCCGCTTCGCCGTGTTGCGATATCTGCTGCCAAAGGCGCCAGCAATTGACCGGCAGCAGAATTGCGTGCAGCAGCCAGATGGGAGCAAGGCCCAATCCAATGCCGTAAGCCAGGAAGGCGACATTACTGGCCAATGCCGTGAGCCGCAGCGGAATGAGATCCTTCATGCAGAACGCTGCGATAACGAGGCCCGAGGCCAGAAATCCAACGGTATCGCAAAGGCTCACGACCTCACCCGTCGCCCAAGCCCGGAAAGACAGGACAAAAGAGACGAGATCATCGACCGCACGCACTCGGCTCGGGCTTGGTGCGCGGGGATCCTATGGAAGGTCATGTCGATCGAGCTGCCCTTGTTTTCATCTTGCTTCCCGGTGTGTCGCAATCCATCGGGAGCAATTGTAGTCACGAGATATGTCGAGGCCTTTGTCGTGGCTGTAACAGCCGTGTAACTGTCGGTGCTACTCACCGTAGCAGGTCTGTCCTTTGCTGCACCCCAACACTAGAGTCAGTCATCCTGCGGCATGCTCGCTGCAGCATGCCGATCATCAGTCCCCAGGTAACAGGAGGTAGCAATGGCGATGAGGAAGGCGGCGGCAAAGAAGCGAGGCCCCAAGAGTTCGGCGGTGAAGACTGTCACGCTTGCGGATATTCAGGAGAAGTTTGGGACGCGAAAGGGAGCGCGAATCAGCGCTTCGTCAGCCCAGAAGAAATACGACGCCAAGTGGGACAAGTTCGAGAAGAAGACGTTGAAGAAGGTCGACAAGGACATCAAGAAAACCATCAAGGAGATGAAGAGCATTACGTTCTAGGCCGCCATGGATCACGCGCCGCTACGCCAAGTACCCTTGCCGCCCGCCGTGATGTCGGCGGATGAAGCCGGGAATGCTGGCGCTCTCCATCCGGAGTCACTGCTGCGCATCCCGCTGCTTTCTCAGGTATTCGACGATCCGGCGATTGCCATCGTCCGGCGCGGCATCGACGCACGCTGGAAGTACGAGGAGACGGTCGAGACGCGCGTGGATGGATTCAATCCGCTGCGCAGCGCGGTGTTCATCGGCACCCATTCGCGGCTCGACCGCTGGCTTCCCCATCGCCACGGCTCGGCCCGTCCATTCAACGAAGGCGATGCGCTCATGCCGGAAGCGCTGTTCTGCGCCCACGACTACCTGCACAGCTGGGCCTATCACTGGATAGATCGCCTCCAGCCTGGCCTGGGCTTTGGCTGCAGCCCGATCACCACCGCCAACTTCGAGGACATGGTGTTCTGCCATATCCTGAGCGAGGCCGTGGCGACCGTCGGCCTCGACTACTGGTACCTGTCGACCATCGACCTGAACGAGGTCGTGCCGGTCGGAACCGTGCAGAAGGGACTGACAGTGAGCTACCGCGAGGAGTGGAGCGAGGAGTACCGCCGCTTCAATCCCGGGCTCGCCGTCCAGCATCCAGCCTTCCTCGGCCAACTGACCCGCTTCTACTGCGACGGCGTCTTCGTCGGCTTCGATGTGCGCGATCTCCAGCGCAGCCCGGCGCTGCACAACTGGATCGTCCACGAGCTGAGCTACGGCCGGCTGCAGCGCCGCTATTGCCGGCAATGGTTCGCCTACCTGTCGGCCGACGACATCCGGCTTTCGGACAAGCGGCTCGACGCGCCGATCGCCTGCGACGAAGCATGGAAGCAGCGGCTCGTCGGAGAAATCGGCGAACGGTTGTGGGCCAAGGTCAAACAGGGCGAGATGTGCGCGGCCGGCCCGCGCCTCGACCCCGAGCGCAGCTGGAGGGCGCCCGTCAAGCGAGCGCCGGACTTTCGCTTCCTCAATCTCAACCGCTGCGAGCCTGTCTCGCCCGCCGCCGTCAAGAGCATGCCGAAGGAAGCCTTCGAGTTCCTGCTGCGCCAGTACGTCGCTCGCTTCGACTATGAGGCGTTCCCCGCCGAGGCCTTGGGAGTCTTCACCCTGATGCGCGAGGAGCAGGATCTGTCGATCGGCGACCGGCTGCTGAGAGGAATCAAGCGGCTGCCACAAGGGGCCGCCGAGCCACGCGACCTCTTCCTCTACAACTGAGACCGTACCGTGCGCGGACGACGGAAGCCAGGACGGATCGCTTATGAAGCAATCCGCATCGGAGCGAGCCAGCGGCGCTTCTTCATACTCGACGGGGTTGTCGACGATGCCGCCGCCGGGGCCATCCACGCGCATTTTTCCAGCCTGCCAATGACGCTCAGCGATTCGGATCGCCCGGACACTGGGCACGTCCGTCACCTCAAGCACGAGTTCGACCGAGGGGAGTGGGACGGCCATCCGGCGCTCTCTTTGCTGACGAGCACTGCCCGTGCCTTCCTGCGGGAACGGCAAATTGCCTACGGCTCAATCTATCGGATCTACGCGAATTTCAATCTGCACGGGGATTTCCAGTTCGCGCACGAGGATGGCGAAGGATGGACTGCGCTCGCCTTCATCAATTCACGCTGGGACGAGGATTGGGCCGGAGAACTCATCCTTTATCCCGATGGCACCCCGTCCTATGCCTTGTGCATTGCACCGCGGCCCGGACGCATGGTCGTGTTCGACGGCATGATCCGCCATCGCGGCGGTGCGCCATCGAAGCTCTGCCTTGAGGCGCGGATCAGCCTCGCCATCAAGTTCGCGCCGGCTGGTCCGAGGAAAGCCGCCGCTATTGGGAACGGCTCCGCTTGAAGCGATTTCTGGGGCATCAACGGATCCGGCAAATGAACTATGACATGCGAGCCGAACGCGTAGTGGCTCCATCGACAAGGGTCATAGTCGATGGGAATTCGGTGACGTTGGCGCCGGCGGGATCGGCACCGCCGTACTGTGCGCGCGGGTCATGTCAAACAGATAGCCGGCCAGGACCGGCAGGCTGACGGCGGCCAGGCACCAGGCGATGTAGGTGTGCCCGGCGCCGCGCCCGTAGTCGGCGGGACCGCCAGTAGATGCCGATCCGTCCGGCGGTGGCGCTCTGCGACCTCGCGACCGCGAGCGATCGATGATAACGTCGCTCGGCCGCGCGAACGAAGGAGTGCGTCCGACAGAACGGCCGCCCTGTCGCTCGAGGCGGTGAGGGTTTGGCATGCTGAAGGATCGCTACGACCTTGCCTTGACGACGGCGTCGGCTGCCGCGCGGGATGCCTACGTTCAGGCCTCCGGTCTGGCGCTGACTTTCTACCCCGGTGCACTCGAGGCCTATGACCGGGCCATTGCCGCCGATCCCGGTTTTGCCCTGGCCCACGCCGGCAAGGCGCTGGTCCTGCTGAGGCAAGGCGACGTCGGGGCGGCACGGCTGGCCCTGGCGGCAGCCAAGGGCCTGGCTTCGGATGTGTCCGAGCGCGAGGCCAGTCACATCGCCTTCTTCGAGCTCGTGTTCGCGGGCGAGACCGAGGCCGCGATCGCGGCCTTGTATGCCCATCTGGCGGCGTGGCCGCGCGACGCGCTGGTCGTCGCCAGTGCGGCGAACCCCAACGGCCTGATTGGCGGGTGCGGCCGCATCGGCCAGAAGCGCCAGATCGCGGCCTTTATGGACAGCCTGGCCCCGCACTATGGCGACGATTTCTGGTTCGTCTCCTATCACGCCATGGCCCTGTCCGAGGATGGGCAGCTTGGGCCGGCCCGGGCGAAGATCGAGCGATCCGTGGCCGCGAACCCGAACAATGCGCATGGTGCCCATGGCTTCGCTCATATCTTCTACGAGAGCGGCGACCTCGAGACGGCGCGCACCTTTCTCTCCGCGTGGCTCGCCACCTATCCGCAGGAAGGCTTTTTCCATGGCCATCTGAGCTGGCATCTCTCGCTTTTCGAGATCCAGGCCGGCAATTGGCCTGAAGCGTTGCGGCTCTATCACGACGCCCTCGCGCTCGACCGGCACAGCGGCGGACCCCAACAGAAAGTCTCCGATGGAGCCGCCTTCCTGTGGCGGTCCGAGCTCGCGGGTCATCCGCGCGACGCCACGGCCTGGCGTGCGTTGCATGACTATGCGAACCGCTCGCTGCCGCGGCCGGGCAATGGGCTCGCCGATCTGCATGTCATCCTGGCTGAGGCCGTCATGCGCGATGAGGTGGCACCCGACACGCGGGCTCGCCAGATCGAGGCCTTGGCGCGAGAGGGGCGTTACCCGTCGGGCTCTTACCTTCCCGCCCTGGCGCGCGGGTTCGCGGCGTTCGAACGCGGGGATTTTTCCGGTGCGATCGAGGCGCTTGCCCCGCTCGTCGGGGAAAACGAACGCATTGGCGGCAGCCGCGCGCAGCACGACCTGATCGAGTTCACCCTGTTGAGGGCCTACCTCAACGCCAATCGGCCGAGCGAAGCGCGGCATCTGCTTGGCATGAGGAGGCCGGGCGCTTCCGGCGTTCCCGTCCTGGGCGTTGCGGCGGTGTGTGGAGCGATCCCGCTGACCGCCTGAGCCGACGCCGGGCGAGAGGGCTGAGCCGATGATGGTGTCGCTGGCCAGGCGCCTCGAGCTGCCCGCCGCGCCGTGGTTCATCCATCGCGTGCATGTGGCGGCACTTGCCCAGGATGCCGCGCTGGTCGTCAGTGCGCTGCCCGAGGCTGCGCGCGACATCGCGCTCATGGTGCGGGTCGAGGTCGGCGAGGTGGCCGAGCCCTGGAGCCTGGCCGTGGCGGCTCTTTGACTACGCCGCACAAGCACGGGCGCGCGCTGAAGAGCAGGGCGCCGCAAGAGTTCAATGAAGTCGCTGGCGCGCGATAGCCCGCGGCGTGATCAGCGGCGCGGTATCACGCGGAGCGTGAGGATGCCGGCGGCGGTGAGCTGCGCCATAGCCGCGACGAGGAACGACAGCGCATAGTCGCCGCTCTGCTCCCGCAGCCAACCGAGAGACGCCGGGGCCAGGGCAAAGACCGCCTGGTTGATCGCCGTCACGAGCGCCACCACCGTGCCGACGTCGGCCGGGGGGAAGTCGCGTTGCGCGATCAGCGGCGGCAAGGAGGTCAGGTTGCCGAAGCCCAGCCCGAACAGCACGCAGCCGGCAATGAGCGGCGCCGCGTCATCGCCCAGCATCAGCAGCACGGTGCCGGCCGCCTGCAGCAGCAGATTGCCGGCGGCGATCCGCCGGCGGTCGCGGTCGCCGATCAGGCGGCCGAGCAGCGTGCGGCCGGCGATGGCGCAGACGGTGACGAGGCTGAGCGCAAGGGCCGCAAGCTGCGTGCCGAAAAGAGGCTGCAGACGCGTGATCAGGTGGGTGACGAGACCGATCTGCGCAAACAGGCCGAGCGCGAAGGCAAGCGACAAAGTGAGGAAGGCACGCTGGCCGAGCAGCGCGCGGCGCGAAGACGGGCGCGCGGCGACGGCGGGCATAGCGGCGCAGGGAGGCGGCGCGAGAAACCGCGCCGCAAGCGGGCAGACGGCGAGCGCCGTTGCGGCCGCCATCAAGAACGCAGCGCCCGGAAGGCCGAGATGACCGATGAGCACGGCCCAGAGCGGCGTCAGGAGAAGGCCGCCGGCACTCGCGCCATTGAAGGCGAAGCCCATCGCACGCGGCCGGTCACGGTCGAACCACGGTGCCACCATCGCATTCAGCGCCGCGCCGCTCATCGCCGACCAGCCGGCGCCGCTCAACAGCACCGCGGGCACGAGTTGCCACGGCTCGCGCGCAGTGGCCCACGCCATCGCACCGCAGGCGGCCACGGCCGCACCGATCACCGTCACGCGCGCGACGCCCAGGCGACGGTAGGCGGCCGGCAGGCACGCGATCAGCATGGCGCCCACCAGGTAGTGTGCCGTCACCGCTGTCGAGACGGTGGCGATCGGCCAGCCGTGCGCCTCGTGCAGCGCCGGGACGTAGACCGCGACGCCGTAGAAGCCGAGGCCCCAGCCGAACACCGCGACGACGAACGCGACGCGGGCGACGCGCCAGCCCTCGCGATTGTCGTTCCCGGAAATGTTGATTGCCATGACGGGCGACGTATCATGGGCGATGAAGACGGGCTCGCCGGAATCGGACTCCGTCGTCCGCGATCGGCTCATGGGACTCGACGTCGCCGAATGTGAGCGCGCCCGTGTGCGGCGCGACCGCCGCTATGATGGCCGCTTCTTCTCCGGCGTCCGCACTACGCGCATCTACTGCCGCCCGGTCTGCCCGGTGAAGCCGGCGCTCGGCCGCAACGTGAGCTTCTTTCCGACGGCAGCTGCGGCAGAGGTGGCGGGGTTCCGTCCCTGCCTGCGATGTCGGCCGGAGACGGCGCCCTTCTCACCCGCCTGGCTCGGGTCACGGACGACGGTGGATCGCGCAATGCGCCTGATCCGAAACGGCGCGCTCGATCGCGAGGGCGTCGAGCGGCTGGCCGAGCGGCTTGGCATCGGCACGCGCCATCTCGACCGGCTTTTCCAGCGCCATGTCGGCGCCAGCCCGCTCCAGGTCGCGCGAACGATGCGCGTGCAGCGCGCCAAGCGGCTGCTCGACGAGACGTCCCTGCCGATGGCCGAAGTGGCCGAGCGCGCGGGCTTCGCGAGCCTGCGCCGCTTCAATGCCGTCTTTGCCGAGGTCTACGGCCGGCCGCCGAGTCAAGTCCGCGGCCGCGGATAGACTGGAGATGTCCTGTAGCGCGCCGGGTGGCCTTGAGGTCAGCCTCGCCACCCGTATCTCGACATCGTGAGCGCCATCGGCATGCCCGCGACGTTGGCGCCGGCGGCGATCAGCGCCGCCGTGCTGGGCGATGTCGAACCGGTAGGCAGGCGCTGGCGCGAGAGGGGCGTTACCCGTCGGGCTCCTACCTTCCTGCACTGGCGCGCGGATTCGCGGCGTTCGAACGCGAGGATTTTTCCGGTGCGATCGAGGCGCTTGCCCCGCTCGTGGGGAAAACGAACGCATTGGCGGCAGCCGCGCGCAAGACGACCTGACGTTCCCGTCCTGGGCGTTGCAGCGGTGTGTTGAGCGACCTCTTCGGGGGGCGGGCTCACGCTTTCAACCGCCGGTGCCCGTGGGTGACCGTCAGCGATCCGACGCAGCCAAATCGCCGACCTGCGGGCGAGCCTTGGATGTCTGCTCTGAGATCGTGGCGATGATCGCCATTGCTCCAACGATCATGAAGATAAGAACCGACCAGCGGTTCTTGGGAGGCTTCTCGGGCGGTGTCATGGCAACGGCTTGGTGCTGTCGCAATTGGCGGCGACTTCCCGTTCGGCAAGCTGTTCCTTGCCGCCTTGCGTGAGCACCAGACGCCCACCACCGTTGACGGTGATCAGGCCCAGGGAAGCCAACCGCATCCGGTGAGCGCTCGGAAGGAATTTGGCGAGCCCGCTGCGCACGCGACGCAACGAATTGATTTCGCCTGCGCTCAATGGGGCATCCAGGCTCATCTGGCGGCCTGTTCTGCGGGCGCGCCACCAAGCCGTCGCTGGCCGCCGGTTGCCAGGGCCGCCCCGCCGTTCTGGTCGAGGCCAGCCAACCCCATGGCCAACAAGATTTGGAGGTGATCGGCGCTCACTTCCGTCGTCCTGCCGTCAGCGATGTGGCGCAGAGCCGTCAACTCGACAGGACTCAAGGCAGCGGTTGGGCTACGGCTGGTCATCGGCCCCTCTCCGACGATTTGAGCTACAACGCGCCGGGTCGAACAAAGTTTCGCCGGAATGTTCAATATTGAACCGGCGCCGGCTCTGACCGTCCTGGAGCGACGAGCCAAGGAAGGCCGCTAGTCCGCAGTTTCGCCTAGACCTTTGCCAACTTGCGGCCGGCGTCGGTAAGCCCGATCGCGTGGCCGGTGTTCGCTGACAGCCATCCTTTCTCGATGGCCAGGGCCAGTGCGGCGTCGGTGGCCTTCTCGTCCTTGAGCACCAGGCGCCGCTCTATCGTCTCCACAGGAACCCAGCGCTGCTGTTGGCCGCGGGTGTAGATCATCAAATCGCGCACGATCCGGCGCGCCAGGGATACAGGGGTGGGCGGCATGTCAGACCGCCTTCTTTTCGGGGGGCAGCATGACGATCGCCGTGTCGACCGTGGACTTCTGCAGTTCGGGCATGCCCCAGCTTACCCCACTTGGTGCTTCTGGGCGACTGTCACGGTCGCGGCTCTAGGCGGAACAAGGACCGGATATGTAGCCGTGCTCGGGTGGCGGAAGGGACATCGCTTATGTCCTCATTTTGTTCCGCAGTTCGCGTTGTCCTTTGAAAGGCGTGATCTCGTTGATCCTTCACGTGTCATGGAATGCGACGGAAAAGACGTTGAGATCTTTCAATACGCACCTGACGAGCTGTCGGAACGGATGGCCGCGTCACCGGCTGCGCTCACTTGACGTCAGTGGGCCGGTTGCCAAAGCTGCTGCCCTGATCAAGTGAGAGGAGGTGTCCGGTGCTGTCCCTGATTCTCTCGTCCGACTCACACGTCTTCGAACCGGCCGATCTGTGGCAGACCCGCATCGATGCGGCGTTCCGGGATCGGGCGCCGCGGATCCAGCGGATCGACGGCGCCGACCAGATCGTGGTCGAGGCGGATCAGATCCTCTCCGGCATCGGCCTCATCTCGAACGCCGGTGCGCGGTTCGAGGCCCCCGAGACCATCTCCGCCCAGGGCCGCCTCGAGGACGTGCACCGCGGCGGGTGGGATCCCGAGCAGCATCTCAAGGACATGGCGCTCGACGGGGTGGCGGGCGAAATCCTCTATCCCTCGCAAGGGCTCTTCTACTTCAGGCTGGCGGATTCCCTGCTGATGTCCGCCATCTTTCGCGCCTACAACGACTGGCTCGCCGAGTTCTGCCGCACCGATCCGGCCCGGCTCAAGGGCATCGCGATGATCAACCTGGACGACGTCCAGGACGGCATCAGGGAGCTGGAGCGCGCCGCCCGTCTTGGCCTCGCCGGCGCGATGATCACCGAATATCCGCTCGAGCACCGGCGCTACGACCAGCCCGAGTACGAGCCGTTCTGGGCGGCCGCGGCGGCGCTCGACCTGCCGCTCAGCCTGCACACGGCCACGCGGCGGCAGGGCAAGATCCGCGGGTTCGGCGACAAGACGCTGCGCGACGCCAGCAGCCGCGCGACCAAGGCGTTCTATCCGGCGCTCTCGATGTGCGATCTGATCTTCTCCGGCGTCTTCGAGCGTCATCCGCGCCTCACGCTCGCCATCGTCGAGTTCGAGCTGGCGTGGGTGCCCCATGTGCTCTCGGCCATGGACTATACGTACCGCGAGCGTCACGGCGAGGCGATCTACCGGTTCAGGGACGACATGGTCCCGAGCGACTTCTTCCGCCGCAACGTCGTGCTGAGCTTCCAGGAGGACGCCATCGGCATTCGCCTGCGCGACGTCATCGGCGTCGACAACATGATGTGGGGCTCGGACTACCCGCACAGCGAATCGACATTTCCCCAATCGCGCAAGATCCTGGCGGAGATCCTGGCCGGCGTGCCAGACGATGAACAGGCCAGGATCGTCGGCGGCAACACCGCCCGCGTGTACGGCTTCGACGCGACGAGGGTTGGCGCGACCCGCCTGGGCTAGAGCAGCGTCCGTTCAAACCGGATCACCTCATCCACTTCGCCTTGCCCAGTTCAAACGCCGCGAACAGCGTGTCATGCTGCGGATAAGCGGCGAGGGTCTCGATGCAGGGCGAGGTCGTCATGACTTCCTCCGTTGGTTCTTGACACTCCAAACCTACCTCTCTCTCTCTCTCTCTCTCTCTCTCTCTCTCTCTCTCTCTCTCGTCGCCCCATAGAATCTGAGGAGGCGCGAAGCGCCGTCTCGAAGGATGGGCAACAAAGACAGTGCTCGCGCCCACCCACGCGCGGTTTACCGCGCGCACTCGAGACGCGGTAGGCGCGCATGTGAATGCGCGTAAGCGGACCGCTCCTCAGGGTGAGGTCATCAAGCTCGGCTTGAGTGGATTTTTGCTCTAGTAGCTCATCACTCTTTTGACGGGTTGACCTTGAGCCGGGCCAGCGGTCGCTGCTGGACCGCTGACAGCACTGCCAGCAGTCGGGTTGGGCTGCACAAGCCT
>WHTW01000199.1 GCA_009377525.1 Rhodospirillales bacterium | reverse complement strand
GGCCGTGGGCCTTCATCGAAGCGACCAGGGACAGGTGAGCGCCTTCGTCGGCCGGGGTCTTGCGCGGGTTTTCGGCGGCGACGCGGAGGTTGGCGATATCGATCAACATGAAAGTCTCCAGATTAGTAGTTGCACAAAGAAGAAGGGCGCAGCCGACACGGGGTGTGCGGCTGGCGCCCAGGTGCTTGCCGGCTCGGAGGAGCGCAGCGAGAGAGACGCGTCAGTTCGCGACTGACGGTCTTATGCGGAGGTAGGAATCAAATCGGCCGCACGATGGCGGCCGGGAGGACCTGGGCGAGCGACAAGGTCGGCCGGCCAGGATCCCGGTGGCGGTTCGGGCTCTTCTCGAGCTCTTCATGGACAGAACTAAAAAGCGCTCTGCCTAAAGTTGGGGCCTATCCGCGGACTTACATGATCGCGCCGTTCTTTCCGGTTCGGGCCGTTCATGCCTGTCCTGCTTGAGCACCGCAGTGCCGCCGGCCTAGCCGCCCTTCGCGCGAAGTCCTTTGTTGCCGGCAGGTAGTGGGTGGTTGTTATGGCTCCCGCCGTTGCAGAGGCTCAAGCCACGCAGCGAGCACGGATCAACTGACAAACGGTTGCACCCCGTCGATCGCGCGGCCCCTGCCCGGCCGCGCGACAGCATAAGGGGGTGCGACCGGCTTGTTGGTTGAAGGGACCATAGGTCCCGGTCCGCGCGCAGTGGAGTGGCGACGTGGCCGTCGCAGGCGAGAGCATCACCCTACGAATCCTGTCGGGTGCAAAGGGCGCATAGGAGATCGGCCGTGTGCGGCACGACGGTGCTCAAGCAGGACCGGCATGAACGAATCGCGAGACCGCGCGATCATGTAAGTCCGCGGATAGGCCCTCATGGCGCGCAGCGTCATACGCGATAACCGCAGCGCTACACGGTTGCGTAGCGATGCTCTCTCTCCAGATTGATCCGACGCCCGTATTGCCGCGGCCTAAAGAACGGATAGCGAGGACGCACCCTCGACAAGAATGGGTCGGTGTTCATTTCTGCCTGTAGGTCGACAATGTCCTTCTCCGATAGCCCGAGTGCTTTTCCGACGATGGCATCGAGCTTCACGACTTCGACATTAATCTTCTCGTCTAGCGCCCCGGCGTCAAAGGAGGCATGGAGCTTGCGAAGCTTTTCGGCCATTGCCTCATCCACTGGCACAAGCGCGTTCAAAATCGACGTTCTCGACGCCACGTCGCCAGACATCTGGCTGAGCCCAAGGGCAGCAAGCTGCGCGAGCCCGGCATCGTCGAACACGATGAAATGTTCACCATCCTCTTCCAACCGGACGCTCCACGATCCGAGGTCTTCTACAATCTCGCCGACCGTCAACGTGAACTGCGGCTCGTCCTTGAAGGCGTCACTGAAACTAATCTTCGCGCCAGGATGGCTGCGCACCAGATCCTTCAGCGCCTTTAGGCCGAGCTTGGCCGCTTCCTTCCGCAACCCCGCAACCTGCTCGAACCGCCTCTCGCAAAGAGTCAGCAGCTTTTCGCGTATGGTTGCCAACGTTGGGGCTTGTGCTGCTATCGCTTCGTTCCATGGAAGTTCGCCAACGGCCGTTGGGTAGATATGGCTTCGAATCTTGTTCTGAAATGAACGGCGGCCCGTCAGCACGTAGAAGTAAGAGTAGATGCTGGACAAGAGAACCGCATCAAACGGTACGGTGGTCAGGTCGGGACGCGGACCAAAGACGACGACCGTATTCAGCACGGCCACCGTTGCCGGGTTGAAGGGTGCCGCCACTGGCACCTGTTCGATCAGTGGAAGCGCGTAGAGCGTCGGTGGAAGAATGCTTTGGAAAGACCAGATCGAGGGACTCGATGCTTTGAGAACGTCCAGATGCTCATATGTGGGCGAGCCCGTGAAGCGGGCCGCCGTGATGTTTTCACCCTTGAATACGGTGTGTCCTCCGCCAGCAACGGTATGCACCTCGCGGCGGGTGGCTAAGCCATAGCGGATGAGCCTCTGTTCTTCCCAGGACGCAGCGCCAATTCCGCCCGGCTGCGCCAGTGCCACTTGCTGACCGCCTTTGCCGCGCTTCGTCCAGTATGGCATAGCGGCATCCCGAAATGTTCCGTTGAGTCGCAGCTTCTTTAGAATTTCGACTCGGCGTGGCGTCAGACGCGTCATGATACGCCCGTCCGGTGTAAACAGGTCCGCATACCGGACATGCTGTTCCGGCAACTTATCGAAGTTGAAAGCTGGTCGCTTCGCTCCTTCGTGCAACTCAAGGCACGTTTCGTCCGCGAGCCTAATCGAAACAGTATCGTCATCACCGGCAGGTTTCGCTTCGGCGATGAGAATCATCGGCAAAACGTCAGCATCGAAGATTTCGTGCCAGATCAGTTCAAGATCAACAATCTCACGAATGGCCCAGCGCGCACCGGGCCGGAACAGTGCCCGAAGGTCCGCGGCTTCGTCGCTGCCGCAGAACGCTAATGGCACGATAAAGCCCAACTTTCCCGTCGGGCCATCGGTACCTGGTTGGCGGCACCAATGATCGAGCGCACGGTAGATGAACAGCGTGTAAGCGTTGCCTCCTACGGTGACACCGCCAAAAGTCTTGCCGTTCCGTTCGCGCGCGCTAGTGAAATACTCGCGAGCATGCGACTCAAGCTCGGTTGAACGCTCGACGCGGATATAAGGCGGATTTCCTGCGACTGCGGCGTAGCCAGTGCGGTCGATTTCTCCGAAGCGCGTTTGCGTCGGATCGTAAAGGTCGCCTGGCACGAGACTGTTTGCCCGCTCCGCAATATGGAGGTCGGGAAAGCCCTGATTCTTTACCTCAGAACCGAACGCCAGGAGGTGCCACAGCAGCTGAATCTGGCTCAGAACGGCGGAGAACGGGTTTAAGTCATTCCCGTAGAGCGATTCAACCGCCCTCCGGGCCTCGGCATATTCGGCGATACCGCGATCTGCGTCCTCGCCAACGACTTGCCGGTATCGCTCGATCAAGAATGTTCCGCTACCGCAGGCCGGATCGAGGATATCGGCAGACTCAGCCAAATCGAGCCGATCGAGGATATATCGTGCTATGGTCGGCGGAGTGTAATACTCGCCCTGCTCCTTGCGCTGCTTGCGATCGAGAAAACGGTCATAAACACCCGACATGAGATCGCCGCGCGCCGTGGCGAAGTCGAAGCGCGCCATGCGGAAGAGCGACCACTCGACAGTGCGACTGAGATCGGCGTCTGACAGCGCGATGATCCAGTCCATCTCCGTTTCGTCGAATGCAGCTGAATAAAAATGTCCTCCTGTTCGGTACGCTTCTTCCAGCAAGCGGGTGTATCCAAAATCGAAATAACCACGCATTCCCTGAAACGCCGCCACGCCACCATTGCACAGATAGCGCCGCCGAAGCGGCCCCTCAGGCGTTTCGACATCGAAGAAACCGTGATCTTCCAGAAACCGAATCAGGAGGATACGCGCCAGAATCAGGTTAGCGGTCTCGTTCGCGAAGAAACGCTCGATTTTCTCCGCTTCGGTCTTCGGATCGAGGCCGGCGCGCTCGGCAAAACGTGGAATTGCATCGAGGGCAAGCCGCGACAGGGCTGGCTGTTGGGCGAGATAGCGACGAAGCAACGCCGCGTCCTTTCGGTGTGCCAGGTCTTTTTCCCGACCGTCGCGCACGCGCCCTTCGACCGAAATGGGATACGGGCGAAAGTTCACGCCCCCATACGCAGCCGAAAATTTTTCGACCTTGGCTTTGATCTCCTCACGCTGTGGGCGGGTTGCCGCCAGGGCGCTAAGGGTCGAGGCTTGAAGTAGCCGCGTAGTCTCCGTCAACGTGTCGAAAAAGACATTTCGATTGATCCGTGTTGCAAGTTGGATGGCTGCATCGGCGTTTTCGTCGATGGAAAGCCGATCGCAGGCGATGAGGCTTTCGTCGCCATCCCGGAATTTCTGCATGACCGCGGGAACGCTGGCGACCTCCGCGCGCAGAGGTTCCAAGCCGTGCTCGAATGCTTCTGGGGTGACCGTCGCCCACTCGATCTCGATATCCGCATGTTCCTGCCGGCCAAGGCCCGTGCCGCGGGCGACGAGGCGCTGCGGATCAACCATCACGAAATAGGCGGTATCAGTCGTGATGTACTTTGCCTTCTCCGCGTACAACTTGGTCCGTTTGGCGCCGGTCGATACGGCGCCGGGCTCGGCCTTGGCCTCCATCACGATCCACGAGACGCGCGTCGAAGCGGCGCCGCCCGGCGCATAAACCGTCAGGTCTGGCCGGCCCCGCACGCCGGCCGTATCGACGACGATCGAAGACTTGGGATAACCCAGGATGTCCACGAACAGGTCGCGCAGCGCGGTGTACATGGTGGCTTCTTTGCCCGGCGAGGTCTCGCGTAGCGCCTTGACCGCCGCCGCGAAGTCGGTGCGCTGCTTGGTACTCAAGGCCATCAACGATTCTCCCCACTCTTCGCGTCCGCTAGGGCATTTGTGCCTTTGACCCATAGGGGACATCAACTGCTTTCGACCGCTTCTGGCGCCGCCGCTCATCCGAAAGACACTTATGGCGTTGTGACGCTCGGCAGCCGTAAGAAGGCGAGACCCCTGGACAGGCTGCCACTCGCTCCGCCCCGCCGGATTCTTAATTCCCCGTGCCCGCAACGCGCGCGCGCTATTCCCGCAAGTGTCTCGACTTCATTTCCTTGCGCTTCGCGAATCACGGCGAGGGTTGTGGCGTTCGCCTTCGCAGCATAGGCGGTCTGCCTAATGCTTAACGGCGTCGCGAGCGGACGGAATTGCCATGGCCTGCAGCTGGCGGCCGATTCCTGCAAACTGACCTAACCGGTTCAGCGGTTTTCTAAGCCCTTAAGCGAATTGCAGCATTAGCGCGATCAAGCCTGATCCTTTCCACCAATGGGTTGCGGCTGCGGCGCGCCGGCAGCGCGGCGCAGAAGCATCTCAAGATGCCACGCGGCGCGTTCATGCAGCTCGGCGGCGTCCGGCGCGAGCGGCAATCCCGAGGGCATCCGGCGGCTTTCGAGCGTGTCGCGTAGGACGTTGATCGCTGCCCGGAAGGCGATCTCGTCGTCCGTCATGGTCGCTTCTTTGTCGGTCACAGCCTGATCCTCTCCAACTCGTCCTGCGTGACGCGATCCTTCGTCATTTTCCGCCTTCCCGAGGCATCTTAACTCCGTTGCGTACTGGCTCGCCTACCGAGCGGATTCCGGATCATGCGACGACCATGTGCATCAGAGCAGTCCGCGTAGCGCGATTAGGAAGGAAAGAAGAAGCGCATAGCATTGAATCATAAGGGTTTTTCGCTTGTCAAACGTCAACAAACTCGACATGCTGAGGGCGCGGCAAGAAGGGAGATCGGTGGCAGTGCTGATCTCAGTTGCCGAAAGGCAACCGCCCTCAGCGAACGAGGAGATTGGGCATGGGGCGCCTCACCGATGGGATCATCCGGCGAGCGAGCAAAGACTCGAGCTGGCTGTGAAGCAGAAGTCCATCATCACATGAGCGCCTGATGGCAGTAGCGTCCCCCGACTTCTCCCCGCTCACGATCGCGGACTATGCCGCCCGCGCGGCGGAAACGGATCAGCGCAGCGACGGAGGATCGCTGAGCTTCCCGCTGCTCGGCCTGTTCGGCGAGACCGGCAGCCTCCTCAGCGAGGTCAAGAAGAAGCAGCGCGATCGTGCTTCCTATCTCGGTTATGCCGGCGCGGTCGTCGAAGAGCTTGGCGACGTCCTGTGGTATCTATCCACGGTCGCCGCACGCGGCGGAATTGCGCTGACTGCCATCTTCGCCGAGGCGACACCGGGACCGCACGCCCAGGCTCGCAGCAGGGGCGAGGCGCTGTCCTTCGCTGCCGTGCAGCCCGCGATCATGACCCGAGCCACCGAGCCCACGGAGGCCTTCGAACGCACGCTCCTCAAACTCGCCGGTGACATCGGCCTCCTCGTCATCGACCATGAAGCGGGACGACTCGTCGACAGCCCCTCAGCCCTGCTCGCCCGCTTAAGCGCAATCACCCGTATGCTCATCCAAGCTGCCAACGAGGCCGGCGTCACGCTCGAGGCGGCCGCCGTCAAGAACCTCGCCAAGACAGCCGACCGCTGGCCGCGCGAGCGCATCTATCCTACACCGCTCGACGCCGGCGCCGAGCCCGAAGAGCAGCTGCCGCGCGATCTCACGATCGAAATCTTCGAACGGAAAGTGCGTGGCCAGACTTACGTCTTTCAGCGCTGCAACGGTATCAATATAGGCGACCGTCTCACCGACAACGCGATGACCGCCGACGATTATCGCTTTCACGACGTCTTCCACTACGCCTATGTCGCCGTGCTGACCTGGTCGCCGGTGATTCGCGCGCTATTCCGCCTCAAGCGAAAATCCGACCCCAAGATCGACGATGCCCAGGATGGCGCACGCGCGACGCTAATCGAGGAAGGCATCACGACCTGGATCTTCGGTCAGGCAATCGAGCTCGACCTCTTCGCCAACATGAAGCGAGGCGATCTGCCATTCGATCTCCTCAAGCATGTCCACCAGTTCGTCGCGGGTTATGAAGCGGAGCGTTGCCCGCTTTGGCTCTGGGAAGAGGCCATCCTGCAAGGCTACGCGGCCTTCCGCTTCCTGCGCGAACACCGCCGGGGCCGCGTCCGCATCGACATGACCAATCGCCAGCTTTCCATTGAGCCCCTCCGGTGAAAACGCCTCGATCCTTCGCGACCGCACTTGCCAACACGCACCTGCCCTCTGTATTCAATCCCTATCGCGATTGCTGCCCGATCCACGACCGCCCCGACGCACCCCGCGTGCGCAAGCGCAACCTGACGCAGTGCCTCGAGGCCGCGCTCGACGCGCGCGTCGATACGATCTGGATCGCGCGCGATCTTGGCTACCGCGGCGGTCGCCGCACCGGCGTCCCGTTGACCGACGAAGTGCATCTTGCCTCGGCCAGCACGCTGCTTGGCGGCATCACGCTCGATCGAGCAACGCGTGGCCCAATTGTCGCCGAACGCACCGCCGCGATCGTATGGAGGGCGCTCGCGCGCATCGGCGCGCCGGTCGTCCTATGGAACGTGTTTCCGCTCCATCCCCACGAAACAGACGATCCCATGTCAAACCGCTGCCATAGCCGGGCCGAACGGGATGCGACCTGGCCACTATTGATGGCCCTGATCGCGATGATCGCGCCGCGCCGCATTGTTGCGATCGGCCGCGACGCAGGCCTAGCGCTCACGGGGATCGACATTCCGGTCATGATGGTCCGGCATCCGAGCTATGGCGGGCAAGCAGAGTTCATCGCAGGCGTTCACGCGCTCTACGGTATCGACGAAGCGCCTCGGGACGATGCGACGCTCGAATTGCCCCTCGCTTAGGCCGCGAGCGGCGCGCCCGCCTGATCAAACTGTGCGAGCATCGCCGAGATTTCGCTGCGGCGTGCTCGATTCGGCCGGTCGATCTCGGCGTGTGTCGAGATCACAGTGAGTGCGCCGACCTGAAGGCCGGTTTCGCGGCCGACAAAGGCCATCAGTCGGCCAAGCCCAATCAGGTTGCCGAGCAGCTTCTCGATATAGAAGTGGTTCCGGTACATCGCGGTCAATGTCAGGGCGCGCACCGTGCCCGGCACGATCTTGAAGCTCATGAAACTAAGGCACTGACCGCCATAAGGCGAATTGTCGACATCGCGGACCGGATCGAACAGTGAGAGTTCAAACTTGTTGAGCGCGCGCACCTGATCGTTGCGAATACGTTCGACGATATCCCAGAGCTGGTTCGGCGATTTGCCCGCCGGCACGGGAAAATCGATCATCCGCTCAAAATAATAGCCCGACCAGCGCTCGCTCCGACGCACTTTCGGCAGCACCTTCGTGCTGAAGATTTCGAAGAAGGCTGGCGCGCCATGACGATAATAAAGCGAGGCGGGGAAGATCGTGTTGGCGACCGTTTCGACCGACTTGCCGCGCCGTCAAGAAATCGTCCACGATCGCGACGCCGGGATGCGCGCGTGTTGCATTGATCGTCGGGTCGGCCACGTCGATCACGACATTATAGGCCTCATGGCCGGACGCTCCGTCGACCAGACGGACCGCTTCGCGCCATGCGGTCGCGCAGTCAGGCTGCGACGGGACAGGCAGATACATCGACATTCTCCGTCAACATCGCGGCCGCGAAGAGCCGGGGTGCCAGGAAGGTTTCCGTAAGCCAGCCATAGCCGGCGGCGCCCCATCTGAGACCCCAGCTGTTGCGCACCAGAACCGCGCGCTCTCCATCGACCGCCCCATGAGCCGCGGCAACGACAGCATGGCGGCGCGCCGGATCAGGATCCTCGCCGACGGTCGGATGAATCACGGCTTCGGCAGATGGTGCGTAGAAGGCGCGTGACAGCATCAGCAGGAGGATCGGGGGGCGATCGGCGTCGAGTTCCTGGATAATCTTGTCGAGCGATGGCGCGCACGTTTCTCCGGCGCGTCCGAACAGTGGTCCGACGTTGTGGGGTGGCGTCCACGACGCCGCGTCGCTCGGCGTCGCGGCTAGATACGGCCAGCCTATTTCCTTTGGCTGCCCATCCTTGCGCAGCGCATCGAGCATCGCCGAGAGCAATGCGCCCCGATCGGGCGCTCGTCCGGCGCGCCGCTGCGCGTGATAGAACGCGAACTCACACGACAACGGCATCCAACCTGGCCGGAGCGCCGCATGCGCATCACTGCCGGCGAACGCGAGGCAAGTCGGCCGTGGTCCCTGGTTGCGCGCCTCGCCGAACAGCGGCCGCAGGTCTTTCAACACGACGATCTCGGTCATGCAGCTTCAAGCAGCCTCCGCCGCTCGGCGCGCGATAGACCTTCCTCTTCCGGGCCCGTCAGGTCGAAGTCGAGCTTGAGCCGCGACAGTGGGGGCTCAGGATCCCAGGGCCGCCGCTCCTCGATGTGGAGTGAGCCGCGATGTGTCTCGTCTGGCGCCGCGGTCACGCGCCGCACGACCGGCCCGCCCACACCATCGCCGTCGATCGCTTCGAGCTCGTCGCGGACGATCGCGAACCCACTCGCCTTGAGCTGATCGATGTCCCACAGATAGCCGCCGCCGCTATGCTCTTCGAGCCGCAACACGAATAGGTCGTTGCGGCTGCCATCGATGCGCGTTCCTGCGTCGCGTTCGGTCAGGAGCCAGACGTCGCCGCGATAATCCTGTGGCTGATAGGTCTCGAGCAGGCCGACTTTCAGCTCGCGTGGCTGCGTTTGAAGCAGTTCTCGGGCGAGCGAGGCCTGGATCAAACGATGGCGGACGAGGGTCCAGCACGTCGCCTCGTAGCTCGCGCCGATCCGAACCGCGAGCTGGTAGACCCGGTTCGGGTGCCGGAAATCCCCGACCGTCCAGCCTTGGCGGGCGGCATGCCACTGGACCAACCAACGCGGCATCATGAAGCCGACCGCAAAGGCGTCGGCTTCGACTTCCTGAAAGTCCTCCGGGGGCGCGCCGGTCAGGGGCATGCGGCGGAGGATGCTTTCATCGTCGAGGCTCGGCTGATGCTTCATCTCGAAATGACCGAGCTCGTGCGCGGCGGTGAAGCGTTGGATGCTCATCGGCCTCCGCGTCGTGACCAGGACGCCTGGGGCCGGGTCGCTCAGGTAGGCGCCGAGCAGACCTTGCAGTGGGCGGAGCAGAAGGGGCAGATCGACGGCCTGGATCGCGCCGAAGACATCGACATTCCCACCCCTCGCTTCGACGAGCTGGCGCAAGTCAAGGCGTTGATGGAGCCGTGCGGCCGCCATCGTCCCCGCTCGCACCGCGCCCGCGTAGTCTGCCGCCGCCATGACGGTCAGCCCTGCCCAGCACGCGCCCGCGTGCGCAGATATTCGGCGAAGCGGCCGAGCTCATCGCGATCCTCTTGCGACAGGTCGGCTGCACGCCGCGCAAGGTGCGCGACATCGACTGGCAGATTCGCCGACGCTTCGTCTTCGCCGGTAAAGAATGCGACCGGCTGCCGATAGAGCTTCGCGAGCCGCGTCAGCTCGAGGGCCTCGACGCGGCGCTGACCGTTCTCGATGTCGGTAAGCGCCGTCCGCGGAATCTTGAGATAGGTCGCGACCTCCTCCTGCTTGAGGCCAAGATATTTGCGCGCCTCACGCAACCGATCACCCAAGCGCCGGCGCTCCTCCTCATCGCTCTCTTGTCGAAGTGCTAGCTCGGTCATGGCTTGCCTCCTTTACGCTTCTTCCACTGCGTCTCGATCCCGGGCAGCAGCTGTGAGAGCGCGCTGTCCACCGATCTATAGCCGCCCGTCCGCACGACACTTTCAGGCAGCTCGAAGCCGACAATTGATTCAACCACACACAGGATCGAAACGACGACGAGCGAGTCCACCTGAAAGGCCGCCTTTGCGATGTCGACGTCTGACGTCGGCAACGCGATCCCCTTGATCGAGGCTTCGTCCTTCAGCGCTTGGATGAGTTCGCCGCGCAAACTCGTCTCAACCGCTGCTGAGGGAAACGGTGCGAGAACCGAGCCGGAGGAAGGAGGAGCCAAAGTGCCGACGGTCATGCGTGTGTCTTTCTAGGACGCTGACTGCAATATAATGTCTGATATTCAGACATACAAGAAGATTCTTGACGATCGATTTCCGTCGACTTCTCGAAAGAAAGTGATTTATTACAAAGAGTTAGCTCAAGAAGGGCACCGGTCTTGCCCCGTGTCCCAAATCTTCAGCGCAGTGCTGGCGTCGCTCGTCCCGTGGCCGACTTGTCTCATCTGGGCAGCGCATATCCGATCGGCGTACGGTCCGAGGCTTGGCAATGTTAGCACATAGTGGGGCAGGCAAGGCCCGAGAGTGTGTTTTTGCGGTAACGCTGAGGCGGTCTGGCGCGCTCCTAGAAACCCGTGATAGCGCGGCTCCGCGTTGGAGAGTTGCGTACTGGAGTAGTAGCCGTGCTCTGCATCTTTTGTTGCCAGGAACGCGCCCCAAGCTGCGAGCATGTTTTGCCGCTTGCTATCGGCGGGACGATCATGATCGACCGGGTATGCGAGGAGTGCAATTCTGCGCTCGGCTCCCGCGTCGACGCGGCTCTAAGCGATTTCTTTCCGATCCGCGTGCGGCGGGGCAAGCTGGGACTGGCCGGCAATAAGGGAGAATCTCCCGCTTGGTATGAGATGTTTCTCGGACAGGCCAAGCTGGTTGGCGAGACCGCAGATCGCGTGCAGATCACATTCAGTGAGGCAACGGGGAGGCTTGATACCCGTCAGCTCTATCATGCGGAAGACGTCGTCGCTCCGGACGGAAAGAAGGTTCGCGAAATAACTTTGGACGCCAGAGACAAGAACCAAATCCCCACGATCATTGCGCGCGAACGGAAGCGGCATGGCGTACCCCCGCTTTCGGAGAAAGAGCTTGCCGCCGCAGCCGCCAACTACACGACAAGAGCCGTCAACAATCCTGTGGTCCAGCGATCAATCAGTGTGAGCTTCGCGTATCTGCGCCACGCCATGATCAAGGTCGCATACGAGCTGGCCTTCCTTTGGCTCGGTGAAAGCTACCTGGTCGATCCTGTTGCCGTCGATTTGCGCACGGCGATTTGCGATCCCGATATCGCCTCGACCGACAACATCGCGGGCTATGTCGGTGACGCTGAAAATTGCGAGGTTTTCAAGTTCTGGGTCCCGGACGAGGCACATCATCTTGCGTATGGCTCGGTTCTTCCTGGCAAGGGTATCGCGGTGTCCGTGCGCGTCTTCGACATCTACGCGGCGGGTATCGTGGTGAGCAAGGTCCCGGGCCGTTATCTCACGAACGTCGCAGACCAAGCGAAGCTTCGATTCCTCGCCATCGATGCGGTGAGCGGGCGCACAATCGACACGCCCTTTGCTGAGGAGAGCCGGCGCCTCGCCGCTGCAATGACAGCTTACGGTCGACTACCGCCTTTCCCAGATCCCCTGACGCCGCTCGCAGACTAAGTTCCGTTATGTCACGCAGCGAGTCGTTCTTCGAAATCGCCTGCGACTTCGAGCTGTTGGCTGAACATACGGGCAAGCGCTGCCTCTCTAGATGCCCTGTCAAGAGCATAGGACTTACGCATAAACGTTTTCCCGTTTAATAAACCATGGATGTATCCGGCGACCGTGTCGGCGGCCATTACAAGAGCTGTGTCGATCATATGGATGTATCGGCTCGTCACTGTACCGCGGGAGTGACCTACCATCGCAGCAATGGTTGCCTCGGTGAATCCAAGATCGTTCGCAATGCTTGCAAAGCTATGGCGAAGCACGTGAGGTGTGACGTCAGCGAGTGGCGTGTCTTTGAGAAGTTTCTTCCAAAGCTTCGGAAATCCTACAAGCGCTTTACCGGCGACCGTACCGCCAAAGACAAACGCACCGTTGTCGTTATGGGCCAAGTTCAACATATCGAGCACCGGCAGGCCCACCGGACGCACTGACGATCCTTCCTTGCTGTCAATCAAACGAAGACAGCTATTGTCCGGATCAACTTCCGACCATTTCATATTGATTGCCTCGCCTCGACGACATCCCGTAATCGCAAGAAACCGCACGATCTGCACGGTGACCGCGAACTGTTCGTCTAGACATTTCACCGCTAGGATTTTCCCAAGCTCCCGGTATTCCTGTTCACTCAACCGTCGCTTTCTTACGACATCAGCCGGCTTGCGAATGCCATGGACCGGGTTCTTCTCGATAACTCCCTGCTCAATGGCATAGGTCAGTATTCCGCCAAGAAGACCAACGGCACGCGCCGCCGTCCCGGCTCCTCCGCGCACGATGGCGCGCCCGCGTTTCTTCGTCTTTACGTCGAGCTTTGTTTTTCCCGAGGAAACATCGCGAATGAAGCGATTAACATCGGACGGAGCAATGTCCTTCACACGACGGGTACCGAGGAGCGGGATGATGTGGCGGTGTACTCGGCTTTTGTCGATGGCAATTGTAGAGGCCTTTTTTGGTCTGCGACCCTTACCTAAGATGAGACCCTTGTCTGCGTCGCTGAGATAAGTCTGACAGAGTTCCTTCACTGTAATGGCCTTGGCATCGAGACGCCGGATCTCGGCCGGATTGTCACCTTGAGCAATTCGTCCAA
>WHTW01000198.1 GCA_009377525.1 Rhodospirillales bacterium | reverse complement strand
TCGACGTCAGCCGACCGGGCAAGCCGCGCGACATCTGCCATTGGCAGTGCGCCGGAATGGGGGTGCACCGTTTCACCTTCGATGGCCGCTACGCCTACATTTCCACGGAGCAGGAGGGCTACATCGGCACCATCGTCATGATCCTCGACCTGAAGGACCCGACCCGGCCGGAAGAGGTCGGCCGCTGGTGGATGGAAGGGCAGTGGACCGCCGGCGGCGAGACGCCCGGCTGGAAGGCGAAGAACCATCGCTGCCACCATCCGATCCGGCGCGGCGATCGCTTGTATGTCAGCTACTGGTACGGCGGCGGCGTCATCCTCGACATCAGCGACATGGCCAGGCCGAAGCTGATCGCTCACCTCGACTGGAGCCCGCCCTTCGGCTGGCCCACGCACAGCCTGGTTCCGATCGATGTGCCGATCGCCGGCCATCGCTGGATGCTGGTCGCGGACGAGCATGTGCAGCCCCTGGATGCCAAGCTCTCGCCGGAGCTGCCCGCAGCGCTTTGGATGGTGAACATCACCGACGAGACCCGGCCGATACCGGTCAGCTGCTTCCAGCTGCCGGAACTGGTCGGGATCGAGACGCCCTTGATGACGGCGTGCCATCAGCCCGTCGAAACCATCATCGGCAACGAGGTTCCCGCCGCCTGGTTCGCCAACGGGCTCAGGGTGATCGATATCGCCAATCCCCTGTCGATGAAGCAGGCCGCCTGGTGGATGCCGGACGTGCCCGCAGGGGCCCAGCGCGTCTGCAGCAACGACGTTTACGTCGACCATCGAGGCTTGATCTACCTGATCGATCGCAACCGAGGCCTGTCGATCCTCGAGCGCGTGTAACCCTGCCTTCGCGTCGAAGTGTCGAGCATTGCAATTGGCTGTAGTAGCATTTGCGCGACCAGGTCTCCCGGCGACTCGACGAGCGCCAGAGCACGATGCGTCCAGGTGGAATCACCTGGATGCATCGTGCCCTGTGAAACACGCACCGCCAGCGCGCGCGAATGCGATCAGGTGGAACCGCACGCGGTTCCACCTGATCGCATTCCGCTCTAGCATCCTGGTGGGTTCCTGACCGGAAAGGATTGACCTCGTGACCCTCACCCTCGCGGATGCCAATCTCGTGATCGCCGGCGCCATCGAGAAGGCAAACCAGATCGGCGCCAAGATGAATATCGCCGTGTGCGACGCTGGCGGACGGCTTTTAGCCTTTCAGCGCATGGATGGCGCCATGTGGGCCGGCTCCTTCGGCAGCCAAGGCAAGGCCATGGTCTCGGCAGCCTTCGGACGCCCGAGTGGCGATCTGACGCCACGTGCCGACCATCCGACCTTGCGCGGCATCGCCGCGGCCGAAGGCAACCACATGTTCTATGGCCAAGGCGCCGTGCCGATCTTCCGCGAAGGTGTGTTGATCGGTGCCTGCGGCGTTGGCGGTGGGAGCGCACAAGAAGACGAGGATTGCGCCCGCGCCGGGGTTGAAAAGCTCTGAGGCCCTCCGAGCAGCCTTCTCGGAAGCTGCGCTGGCGCTGATGGCCAACGTAGCGTCGTCGGCGATCTAATGTGAGTCTGTCGATTGCCGATCAGTCGGCTGCCGATCAGCAGCTCGGGCGGCAGAAGACATGAACAGCCACTTGTCTGCACCCGCGGCACGACCTTCGTTGAATACGGCAACGGCGCGCGCACGATCACCGACTGTCCAGAATGCTTCGGAGACATCTCGATAGACCATGGCCGTGGCACTCGATCTGGTTCCGGGATCCGTCAAGCCCAACGCCCCTTTGGCACTGCTGAAACTCCCCTCTCCGGCGGTTCTGTCGCCGTCCAATATCTGGTACCCGGCCAGCGTACCGTAAGCCAGCGCAAGCGTCCCGCAGTTGAGGCTAGTAGTGTCCACAATCTTTCGCACTTTTGGTCGGTGGCGTGCTCCGGTCAAGCGATCATCGCGTTGCGCTGCCTGAGCAGCTCCATATTCAGATACCGTTTGGTCGACCAGCGCGTGCCGACGATGTGGCGGAGCTTGGCGGCGGCCAGGTCGATGGCCGAGTTGCCGTCGGGGAAGGCGCCGACTACACCGGTGCGCCTTCGGATCTCACGCATGATGCGCTCGAGCGGATTGTTGGTCCGGATGCGCCGCCAGTGTTCTTCCGGGAACGCATAGTAGGCTAGGGTTTCAGGCCCGGCCGCCTCGCCTCAGAGAATTTCCGGGAGGCGGTATCGCGCCGGAGACCGCGTCCCCACCGAAGCAGTCGACGAAAAAAATGGGGACGGACCTTGGACGCCAGTCTGTATTCGGCATACGTACATCATTCGGCCGCTTCGCGCACTGGGGCCGGGATTTCGCGGTCGGCGGCGCCTGTCTTGCTCCGATCACGCGCAAGCAACGTATAGGCGGTCGGCACCACGAACAGCGTCAGCAGGGTGCCGAAGGTCATGCCGCCGACGATGACCCATCCGATCTCCTGCCGGCTCTCGGCGCCTGCGCCGGCAGCGAAGGCGAGCGGGATCGCGCCCGCGACCATGGCGCAGGTGGTCATAAGGATAGGGCGGAGGCGCAGCACCGCGGCCTCGATCACCGCCTCGCGCATCGGCTTGCCCTGCTCCTGCAGTCTGTTGGCGAACTCCACGATCAGGATGCCGTGCTTCGAGATCAACCCGATCAGGGTGACGAGGCCGATTTGGCTGTAGATGTTCAGCGTGCCGCCGGAAAGGTTGAGCGCAAGCAGTGCCCCCGTCATCGAGAGCGGCACCGTCAGCATTATGATCAGCGGATCGATGAAACTCTCGAACTGAGCGGCGAGCACCAGGAAGATGAAGCCGAGCGCCAGAATGAAGACGAAAAGCAGGCTGCTTCCCGCCTCCTTGAATTCGCGGGACTCGCCATTGAAGTCGTAGCGCACAGTCGACGGCAGCACGCGCTCGGCCGCGGCCTCGAGGAAATCGAGCCCTTCGCCGAGCGAATAGCCGGCGGCGATGTTTCCGGTGATGGTGGCGGCTCGGAACTGGTTGAACCGGTTCAGCTGCTTCGGCGCGACGGTCTCATGCGTCCGAACCAGGTTGGAGAGCTGAACCATCGACCCGTTATGGCCGCGAACGTAGATATCGCTGAGGTCGCCAGGGGTACGGCGGTCATCCGGGGCAACCTGCACGATGACGTCGTACTGTTCGCCGTTCTGGTTGTAGCGTGTCACCTGTCGTCCGCCGAGCAGCGTTTCGAGGGTGCGGCCCACGGTCAGCACGCCGGCGCCCATGTCGGCGACGCGCTCGCGATCCACGTCAACCTCGATCTGCGGCTTGTTGAGCCGCAGATCGCTGTCGAGGTTGACAAAGCCGGGAAACTTCTCCGCCTCGGCCAGCAGCCTATCGACATACTCCTGCAGCTTCCGGTAGCTTTCGGACGTTTGGATCACGAACTCGACCGGCTTATCGCGTGCGCTCTGGCCGAAGGATCCGGGGTTGTTGCCGAAGGCACGGACGCCGGTGACCTTTCTGAGCTTCGGCTGGAGCTTGCTCAGAATCTCCATTTGTGTCCGATCGCGATCCTCCCAATCGGTGAGCTGCGAGAAGGAGATCAGCTCCGTCACCGCGCGCGAGCCGACGATGACGAAGTAATGCCGCACCTCGGGAATGCGGCTCAGCAGTGACTCGAAATTGGCGACATACTTGCTGGTGAAGTCGATCGTCGAGCCTTCCGGCGCGTTGCCCGCGGTGAAGAGCACGCCCCGATCCTCGACCGGCGCCAGCTCCGATTTCAGGCTCATGAAGAGGAAATAGCTCGCGCCTGCGACGAGAACGGCGACCACGAGGACCGCCGGGCGCACGCGAAGCGTCGCGGCAAGCAGCGAGCTGTAACAGCGGTTGAGGGCGTGAAAACCGCGCTCGAACATCTCGTAAAGCCGACCGTGCTTCTCGTGGGAGCGCAGCAGGCGGGAGCACATCATCGGGCTGAGCGTCACCGCCACCAGCCCGGAGACGAGGACGGCGCCGGCCAGCGTCAGGGCGAACTCGGCGAACAGCGCGCCTGTCCGCCCCGGAGCGAAGGCGACCGGCGCATAGACCGCCGCCAGCGTGAGGGTCATGGCGACGACGGCGCTCGAGATCTCCTTGATGCCGACGATCGCCGCGCGCAACGGCTTCATGCCGCTCTCGATATGCCGGTGGATGTTCTCGAGGACGACGATGGCGTCGTCGACGACGAGGCCGATCGCCAGCACCATCGACAGCAGCGTTAGCGTATTGATGGAGAAGCCGAGCACGAACATCAGCGCGAAGGCGCCGATCAAAGAGACCGGGATCGTGACCAGCGGAATGAGTGTGGCTCGTACCGTCCGCAGGAAGAAGAAGATAACGATGACAACGAGCCCCACCGCCTCGGCGATCGTCGTGTAGACCGCCTCGATCGAACGGTCGATGAAGATTGACTTGTCGTAGGCGATGGTGGCGTTCATGCCCTGCGGCAGATCGCGGGTAAGCTCGGGCATCGCCTCGCGCATTGCGATCGAGACGTCGAGCGGATTGGCCGTCGCCTGCTTGACGATGCCGAGAATGACCGCGTGGTTGCCGTTGAAGCGGGTGATGCGGCGCTCGTCCTGTGGCCCGGTCTCGACCTTCGCCACGTCGCGCAGCCGCACCGGGAAGCCGTCTGCATCCTTGATTATGATGCGCTCGAACTGCTCGGGCGTGACGAGCCCCGTGCGCGATAGCACGGTGAACTCGCGGTCCAGGCTCTCGATGCGGCCCGACGGCACCTCGACATTCTGCTGGCGAAGCGCATCTTCGACGTCCTGTGTGGTCAGCTGGTAGGCGGCGAGGCGCCCGCGGTCGAGCCAGATGCGCATGGCATAGCGGCGTTCACCGAAAATGCGCACCTCGGCGACTCCCGGAAGGTTTTGCAGCCGGTCCCGTACGTACCTGTCGGCATAGTCCGAAATCTCGGTCGGCTTGTGCCAGTCGCTGGTGAAGGCAATGTAGATGATTGCCTGGGCGTCGGCTTCGACCTTCGCGATCACCGGCTCCTCAATCTCCTCCGGCAACAGACCGCGAACGCGCGACGCGCGGTCGCGCACGTCGCTCGCCGCCACGTCGGGGTCGGTGCCGAGACGGAAGCGCACCGTGATCCGGCTCGCCTCGGGCTCGCTGCTCGAGATCATCGTCTCGATGCCCTCGATGCCGGCGATCGAGCTTTCCAGCACCTGCGATACCTGGGTCTCGATGATCTCCGCGCTGGCGCCGAGATATTCCGTGCTGACGGAGACGATGGGCTCGTCGATGTTGGGATATTCCCGGACGGTGAGCCGCGAGTAGGAGACGAGGCCGATCAGGATGAGGATGAGGCTCATCACCGTCGCGAAGACCGGCCGGCGGATGAAGAACTCGAAAATCCCCATCTCAGAGTCCCGCGCGCGTGTTGACGATCTCGACACGAGCGCCGTCGCGGAGCTGCTGGTGGCCCGCGGTGACGACCACGGCGTCATGGCCGAGGCCGTCGATTACCTCGACCTGGCCGGGCCGTCGCTGGCCGAGCTCGATCTTCGTCAAGACGGCGCGGCCCTCGACAACGCGATAGACAAGCCGTTCCTGGCCCCGGGAGAACACCGCAGACTCCGGTACGAGCACCGAGTTTTCGCGTTGCTCGACGACGATCTGGACGCGAGCGAACAGGCCGGGAAAGAGCAGGCGATCGGGGTTCGCGATGCGGGCGCGCAGCCGCACGGCGCGACCGTTCACATCGACGGTGGGATCGATCGCGTAGACCTTGCCTTCGAAGGTCCTGCCCGGAACCGCGTCGACCGTGACGCGGATAACTTGGCCGGCGCGCAGGCTCGACAGCACGAGCTCGGGCACGCGGAAGTCCACCTTGATCGGGTCGATGTCGGCCAACCCGACGAGGCGGTCGCCTGGAGTCACGTAGGCGCCGGCACTGACCGCGCGGAGCCCGACAATGCCGGAAAAGGGGGCGGCAATAGAGGCCTTTTCGAGCCGGGCCTGGGCGAGCGCAAGGTTCGCCTCCGCCGCCTGATGGGCCGCGATCGCCTCGTCGCGCGCGCGCAGCGTACCCGCGCCGCGCCGGGCGAGCGTCATGGCGCGCTCTCGGTTGGCTTCTGCGAGAGTGAGATCGGACTGTATCTTGGCCAGCTCGGCACGCAATATGGTGGCATCCAGCTCCACCAACACGTCGCCCGCCGCAACCTCCTGGCCCTCGGCGAAGCGGAGGCGATGAATGCGTCCGGCGATCTCAGGCGAGACAATCACCGCCTCGTTCGGCTGCAACGTGCCGACCGCCCGGATATCCTCGATCACCGCATCGGTCGTGACGCGCTTCGCCTCGACGGCAACGACGCTGTCGGCGGTTGGGGTCGCGGCATTGGCGATCCGCCCGGCAGGCGCGCCCTTCTCCGCCAAGTAATGATAGGCGCCGCCCCCGAGTGCCAGCGCGGCGACTCCCAGAGCTACCCAGAACGATCCTCGGCCCATTGACAGTCCTGTTTATTTTTCGTCAATTCTAGACTAGACTGTACAGTCCACTCTAGACTTTCGAATAGGCAGGGTCAATTGGCGCCGGCGGCAAGGAAAGCGACAGCAACACTGTCCGAGCACAAGCACCGAGCGATCCAGCGAGCCGGCACTGATGTCTTCCTCCGGCTTGGCTACGGGTCTGCCAGCATGGATCTGATTGCCGCGAAGGCAGGTGTCTCCAAGCAGACCGTGTATAATCATTTCCAAAGCAAGGAAGCGCTGTTCAAGGCGATCATCGAGAACCTGACCTCGACGCTGATGGGGCCGCTCGTCGTGCGCGACCCCGCGAAATCAACGCCGGAGCAGGTTCTCCTTTCGTTGGGGCGGGATTTTCTCGCGCTCATGCTCCGTCCCTCATCGCTCGCTCTGTATCGCCTGATCGTCGCGGAATCGGCCCGCTTTCCGGAGCTTGGCGGGGCAATCTATGCTGTCGGGGCGGGCCGCCTCCTTGCGATGCTGGCGGACTATCTCGCCTGGGAGACGCGGAACGGCCGCCTCTCGGTTTCCGAGTCGGAGCTTGCCGCCGAGCAGTTCGTTGGCATGTTGACGGGGCGAATGCAGCTTCGCGCCCTGCTCGGTGTCTGCACAGCGCCGAAGAAAGGAGAGCTGCAGCGTCGGACGGAACACGCGGTTTCGTGCTTTCTCGTGCTATACGCACCGCGGCGCTGGCGGGCTGCGGCTGCGCCTCCGCCAGTGTAAACCGCGCCGATCCCTGATCGCTTTTCCGTTCCCGCCGATTACCGACCCAGAGGCGCCGCCGATCCGAACCGAACGTCACGTCCCCAACTCGATCGCCACCATGCGTCGCCGCCTGATCGTCGCGCTCATCCGACGCGCGCCGCGATGTCCCCTGCTGCGCGCGAAGAAACGTCCGGCAAAAACGCCTCCGCTTGTGACGCAGTAAGACTAGAGGGCTATGGCGTAGACATAGTTCTCATCTTCATCCCGCGCGGCACGCCATTTCAGAACAGAACGCCGCCGCGAAAGTCTTCAGCGAGAAGACCAGACCCTCGAGCTTGAACGGAACGGGCAGGAAGAAGTGACGCGATGCCGGCGCTTTGCCTGTTCGGAATGCCACGGTCATTGTCGATCTGGATTCTGCCGCGACGATGATGGGCCACTGTCATGACGAACGGTCGAGATGGCTTGTTCCTTGGGAGCTGAGCGCCATTCCGTCTCTACTGGTGCCCCCTTCTCCTGCGGATCTGTGGTTCGCTCATCCACCGCAGCGCTCGTCCAGCGGGCTTTCGAGAGGGCTCCTCCCAGTTCTTCTGATGAGACAGGACAAAACCGCGTGACGCCAGACGAGACCAGCGGCGGAAACAGCATGAACGCCATGAAAACCTGACGCATTCCGCGCCGTTCGCCGGAGGCCGCCTTGACGGGCCGGCTACAGCCCTCGCATCACATATTTCCAGTCGCGAGATGGGAGTAGAACAATGCACTATGCGACGGCCTGCAGCCTGATCCTTGTTGCCTTGGCTGTGTCCGCAGATCCCGTCCACGCCCAGGACGCCCCACCTCAGGGCCAGAAGCTGGTCGGCAGAATCCACGACGCCAATCGTGCGGCCAAGAAACGCCAAGCGCTCTCACTCTCCGAGGAGGCCGATAACGCGCACGTGCGCTACGCGAAGGCAAAGAAGGAAATCGAGGACACGACCGGAATCACGTTCTCGATGGAAGCGTCCGTCATGAGCCAGTGGGGGACGCCGAACGGCGGATATGGCGCCGTCCAGGCGATGTTCACGCCTGCGGTGAACTGGGATGCGTTCAATGTCGCCGGGCTCGGCGCCGGCTCCTTCCAGTTCCACTTCATGTCAGCGCAGTATTGGTCGGGCGTCACCGGAACGAGCCGCGGCAGCGCTATCGACCTCATCAGCCCGATCAACAACCAGCCGACCGCCAACCAGCAATTCGTGCAGCTGACCTACACGCACAGGTTCCCGGGCAACTGGCTGTCGATCTCGCTCGGCCAATACGCGTTCTCCAACTTCGACGGCAATGCCTACGCTAACGACCAGCAGGTGAATTTCATCGGCTATTCCCTGACCCAGAACGGCAGCCAGAACTATTCGCAGGCGGGTCTCGGCGCCTATGCGCAGATCAATCCGACCAAGGAGATAACCTTGGCCGGCGGTTTCCAGGACGCCAACGACTTCAGCGGGAGCTACATCCAGTTCTCGACCCTGGGCCAGGGCCAGTATGCGTGGTTCGGCTACGCCGCATGGTCGCCGAGCGTCGGCGGCTGGGGCCAGGGCACCTATTCGCTCCTCTACTACAATCAGCCAGGCGTGTCCCGCCAGCCCCTCGCCAGCGAGGGCCTGTCCTTCAGCGCCTCGCAGCCGATCGGCGACAAGTGGGGTCTGTTCCTGCGCGCAAACACGGCCTGGCGCTCGAGCTTCGCGATCCAGTCGTCGATCGCGGGCGGCGCCGTCTACAACGACCCGCTGAACCGCGACCCCGACGATCAGGTCGGGTTCGCCATGGCCTGGAACGCGACCAACATGGCCCTCTATTCGGGCACGTTCGTGCGGCCGAGCGAAACGATGATGGAGCTCTATTGGGCGTGGTCCGCGCATAGGACCCTCCTGGTCACGCCGAACGTGCAGCTCTATCTGCAGCCCGCCTTGGCCCCCACAAACGAGGTCGCGGCGGTCTTCACGATCCGCGTCACGCAGCTATTCTAGAGCACATTCCGTCCGGCTGGAATCAGCCGGACGGAATGTGCCCTGTGAAACCAGCATCTCCCGTGCGCACGATTTCGATCAGATGGAACCGCTCGCGGTTCCATCTGATCGAAATCCGCTCTAGCGGGCTGCTGAAAAGACATGTCGATTACCTGCGCGGGACGTTCTTGATCGCTTCCCCGACCAAGGCCGCACGCTCGAGTGGGGAGTAGCATCCGCTCGCGTTCTTGGATAGGAGATAGAGAGGAGCGATCACGGCCATTCGCAGCTACTCCAGCAACCGTATGCCCTCCGTTGGGCTGCGTCGATCTCCTTGATGGCCTTTGCGATGCCGCGCTGCATCGCGTTATGGAGGCGAGCGGATGCAGTCACCCATCGAAGCGCTCAGTTTATACATTGTCGCCATCATGTACTTCGGCGACGTGGTCTTTGCGGTTAGCGGCGCGCTCGCCGCAGCGCGGCACCGGATGGATGCGCTCGGAATCGTCCTGATCGGCGTCGTGACTGGCATCGGCGGCGGCACGCTGCGGGACATGGTCCTCGGTCACCCGGTGTGGTGGGTGCATAACCCGGAGGAATTGATGCTCTGCACCGTGGCCGCGCTCGCCACCTACTTTTTCCGCCGGTCCCGTGTTGGGCATGCACGGGCAGCAACATGGGCCGATGCGCTCGGGCTTGCGGCCTTCGCCGTTGTCGGGGCACACATCGCGCTAAAGTCCGATGTGTCGATTGTTGTCGCAGCCTTCTTGGGTATGCTGACCGCCACGGGCGGCGGGGTTATCCGAGATGTCCTGACCCAGACGCGCCCAATGATCATGAGTGGCGAGATCTATGCGACCGCAGCCATCGTCGGTGCGACCGCCTATGCCGGGCTTTCGCACTATGGACTCACAGAGGGTATCGCTGGCCCAGCAGCCTTCGGGCTCGCTTTCGCGGTGCGCGCCGCAGCCATCGTTTTCGATCTGCGCTTCGGCATCTCGGGTGAATCGCTGATCGTGATAGGGCGACGGCAGCAATCGTAGCGGGCGCAACCGCGCCGCACGGTCACGGAGGATAGTGGATGGTTGGATCTGGCAAGGAGCATGATCTGGTGATCGCCAACGGCCGCGTGATCGACCCTGAAACGGGACTCGACGGCGTGCGACACGTCGGCATCAAGGGGCACACGATCGAGGCGATCTCGGAGCGGCCGCTTGCCGGCAAGGAGACGATCGATGCGGCCGGCCACGTGGTCGCTCCAGGCTTCATCGACCCCCATTGTCATGGCGCCAATGACGCCTTCAGCGTGAAGCTCGGCCTATTGGACGGCAAGACAACGCAGCTCGACCTGGAAATGGGCGCGTGGCCCGTCGACCTATGGTACGACCGCCTGGAGGGTCGGGCGCAGAGCCACTATGGGGCATCGGTCGGCCATCTGAACATCCGCGACGATGTCTTCAGCGACTTTCGCGCCACCACCGGCAATCTTTTCATGGAGATGTGGAAGTCGAAGGGCGCCTGGTCGACCCACAAATCCTCCTCAGCCGAACTGGAGCGGATCCTCGCCAAGGTGGAGGAAGGCCTGAAGCAGGGCGGGCTCGGCGTCGGCACCCCGGTGGGCTATGCAACGCAGGGCATGACCGCCTACGAGCTGAACCAGGTCTGGCGTGCCGCCGGTCGGCATGGGTTGTTTGCCACCGTGCACGGCCGCTTCTCCAGCTTCGCGCTACCGACCGAAGGCATGCTCGGCCATCTGGAAGCCATGGCAAACGCGCAGATGCACGGCGCCGGCCTGTTGATCCACCACTATCACGGCCAGGTTCTCGACCAGGTCGAGGAGATGGCGCGAATCGTCGACCAGGCGCGGGCAAACGGCGTGAAGGTGCTGCTCGAGGTCTATCCCTACACCTTCGGCTCGTCGATCATGATGTCGGACTACCTGCACCCCGCGAACTACCAGAAGAACATGGGGCACTCCTACCAGGACATCACCCTGGTGCGGACCATGCAGCCGCTCACCCAAGAAACCTATGAGCAGGAGCTCACGAGCAGTCCGACGGCGACGATCCTGTTCGAGCACTGCAAGGAAGAGGACATGCTGACGGCGCTGGCCTGGCCAAGCGTCTGCATCGGCAGCGACGCCATTCCCTATATCGATGATAAATCCAGCCATGACGCGGAGGGCGCGACGACCGTTCCCTATGACTTTCCGTTCGAGGCCGCCCGAGGCCATCCGCGCGGCGCCGGCACCTTCGCCCGCGTGTTCCGCACCGTCCGCGAGCAGAAGATCATGCCGCTCGGCGTCGCAGTGGCCAAGACCAGCTACCTGGTCGCGAAATTCCTCGAGGAATGCGGCGTGGTGCAAATGGCCTTCAAAGGGCGTATCCAGATCGGCGCTGACGCCGACCTGACGGTGTTCGATCCGGCGACGATCACCGACAATGCGACGCGCGAGCAGGGCGCCTTGCCGTCGAGCGGCATCTCGCACGTAATCGTCAACGGCACGCCCGTGCTGCGCGACGCGAAGATCGTCGAGGGCGTCTATCCCGGACGGCCGATCCGCCGGCCGGTGACGGCGCATTGACAAAATCCGACCGCGGAGGACATCGCGTGATGTCGCAACGAGCCCTGGCGCCCGTGCCTGTTCCCGTCCCGGTGCCGGTCATCGTCATTGGCGGCTTTCTCGGCGCTGGGAAGACCACCGTGCTCAATCATATCCTGAGCCAGCAGGGCGATCTGCGCGCTGCGGTGCTGGTGAACGACTTTGGCGCCATCAATATCGACGCCGATCTGGTCGTCGGCGTCAAAGGCGATGTGTATCGCCTTTCCAACGGATGTGTCTGCTGCAACATTCGCGGCGATTTGATCGATGGCTGCCTTGATATCCTGCGGGAGCTCAAGCGACCCGACCTCCTGATCGTCGAGACCAGCGGTGTGTCGGACGCATTGCAGGTTGCGAACACGTTTCTGGCGCCCGAACTGCAGGGTCTTCTCTCGGTGCACGCCATCCTCGGCGTCGTCGATGCCGCGCACTTCGTCGACCTTGAGGGCGACATGGCGGCGTTGGCGCAGGGCCAGCTCGCCGGCGCCGACATCGTCGTCCTCAACAAGGTCGACTTGGTGGGCGCCGATGCATTGGTGGAGCTGAGGACGCGCATCCGCCGGGCCGTGCCGGGCTCGCGTATCCTCGAAGCGATCCACGGAAGAATCGCCCTCGACGTCATTCTCGATCAAGCCGACCGCGCTGGCGGGCGAAGATCGACGCTCCGCGCCATCGGACAGGATCGACACCCGCATCCGTCCATGACGGCGTGGCATTGGGAATGCGCCCGCCCGCTTTCGCTCGACAGGCTGCGCGATGTTTTCAGCCGGCTGCCGGAAGACGTGTATCGCGCCAAGGGCATCGCTTATCTCGACGATCTGCCGAACTACAGGGTGCTGCTGCAGATGGTGGGCAAGCGGTCGAGCCTTGCGGCCGTGGGCATTTGGGCGGACGAAACGCCGGCCACGCGGATCGTGTTGATTGGAACACCGGACGCATTCGATTCGGAGGAGATGCAATCTGAATTCGAAGCCTGTGTCGCTGATACCGATACGGCCTCCTCGCCGCTCAAGACCTTCGTCGCGAGAGTTGCTGCCCGCGAACCAGAAAACGATACGCAAAGATACTGATGCGTCGTTCCGTACGAAGGACCTTTTAGGCGACACAAAACCTTCGCCATCGGCTCGGTGCATGAGCAAGTGGCCCGCCATTTCAGAACAGAACTGCGAACGCCGGCCGTAGCCGGCCCTACGCCCGGTCCTGCCGCGAGGGTCTTGAGAAGGTCACTCTTCGACCCCATGATGCGAACTTCCTTGTCCGCAACCTCGACCCGCTGCGCGAGC
>WHTW01000197.1 GCA_009377525.1 Rhodospirillales bacterium | reverse complement strand
GTCAGCAAGCTGCGTCCGGAAGAGTATCAGCGCTATGCCGGATCGCTGTGGGACGCCGAGAGCTTCGACGAGGCGCTGACCTGGGCCGGCGAGACGCTCGGGCAGGGCGTCGCATCAAGTGTCCCGTCGGTAGTCATGGGCACCGGCGGCGCCGTGATCGGCAGTCGCGTCGCCGGCAAGGTCGGCGGCATCGGTGGCGCGATCGCCGGCGCAACCGCAGGCTCGTTCGCGCTCAACTACGGCGAAGTCTACAAGGCCCTCAAAGACGAGAAGGTCGAGCCGCCGCGCGCGGCCGAGCTCGCCCTGTGGGGCGGCGGCGCCATGGCGGTGCTCGATGCGTGGAATCCCGCCACCATCATCGCGAAGGTCGGCGGGCTCGCCGAAGCCAAGCGCGAGATCGCGCGGCACGTTGCGCGCAGGGTTCTGGCCGAGGCCGGCAAGGGCGCCGGGCGCGAGGGCCTGACCGAAGCCGCCCAGGAGGCGGTGAAGGAAGGCATCGTCGCCTACGAGACTGGCAAGTTCGACGTCATCGACGCCGCCAAGAAGATGATCGAGGCTGGCATCGGTGGCGCGCTCACCGGTAGCGCCATGAGCAGCGTGGCGGGCGTCAGGCCAGACGCGCAATCGCAGCCCCAGCCGCAGCCGCAACCCCAACCCCAACCAGTTGCCCCGGCTGCCGACGTCGAGCCCGCGCCCGACCTTCCCGCCGGCGCCGTCCCCGCCGACACCATCATGCCGGGCCCGCCGGCTCCGCCGGCCGGGCCGTTGTCCCGCGCGATGGAGCGCGTGGCCGGCACCGTTTCGCCGGAGCCGACCGGCGGCCCTGCGGTTCCAGTGCAGCCCGTCGGACAGCTGCCCGAGCCGCAGGGTGACATCACCGCGCCGCGTGAAGAAGAAGCGGTAACCGCACAAGGCACTGAGCCCGCGCCGGGGTTCGTGCGCTTCTATCATGGCGGCGATGATCCGACGTCCGGCGGCGGCCGCTGGGTCACGACCGATCCGGATTACGCGCGCAACTTCCGCGCGGACGATGGCCCGAAAGCGGTGCACTACGTCGACATTCCGGTAGGCGACGAGGCTGAAGTTGCCGCGCGCGCATGGGATGAGATCGACGAGCAGGGCGGCACCAACGCCGTTGGCACCTACCGTCACACCGAGTTGCCCGAGCGATGGGCGAAGCAGCTCAGGCCTTTTGACGCTGCGCGACCGCAAGGCACGCGCGCCGCACCGGTGCGCGTCGAGACCGCGGCTGACGTCAACGCCGGCGCCGAGCGCACCGCCGAGCCGACGCCGGCGCAAGCCGAGGCCGGCAACTATCGCAAGCGGCATGTGAAGTGGCACGACCTCGACATCGCGATCGAGACCGAGCAGGGCCAGGAGCGCCGCGGCATCGCGCCCGACGGGACGGAATGGTCCGTACCGATGCCCGCGCCGTATGGCTACATCAAGCGCACCAAGGGCAAGGACGGCGACCAACTCGACATCACGCTCGGCCCGAACCCGCAGGCGCCGAACGCCTATGTGATCGATCAGGTCGACCCGTCGACCGGCCAATTCGATGAGACGAAATCGTTTGGCGCTTTCGACACTGAGGCAGAGGCGATCGCCGCCTATAACGCCTCGTTCTCCGATGGCTCCGGCCCCTCCCGCATGGGCGCGATCACGCCCATGCCGATCGAGCAGTACCGGGCATGGGTCGACGAGGGCGACCACCGAAAGCCCGTCGCCTATGCGCCGCCGACGAAGCCGCGCAAGCGCGCAACGCGCGGGCCGCTGTCGCTCACCGAGTTCATCGCGCAGCGCGGCGGCATCGATCCGAAAGACCCGCTGATCGGCGACGTGCGATCAATTCTCGGGCTGCCGAATCGCTTCGTCCCCGGCTTCGGCATGCTGGTGCGACCGAACGGGCAGAAACTCGACCACCTGCGCGAAGCCGCGGTGGAGGCCGGCTATCTCAGCGACCAGGGCAACCTGACCGGAGGGCAGGCCACCACCACCGTCGCCGATCTCATCGAACTGATGGACGCCGACAACCGCGGCCAGAAGGTCTTTGCGGAGAGCGATCAGACCGCCATCGCCGACCGGGAAAGTGCGCGCCAGCGCAAGGAGTTGGAGGGAGAGCTTAAAGATGCTGAGGAGGCGGTCCGCGTGGTGGCGAAGGCCGAGGGCCTCAATCCGAGCGAGGCGGAGATCACAGCGGCGGCGCGCCTCGCACTCGGCGAGCGCATGGACGAACTCGAAGCGCTGATCGACGTCATCGAGCGCGCCGCCATTGCCGAGGACGCGGGCACGGGGCAGGATCAGGGAGAGGTTAAGGCCGATGGCGAAGCTCAAGCCACAGGGACGGATCAGGCTGGCGCAGAGCTTGCGCAAGGCAGCGAACGCGCCGGGACTGTCGCAGAAGCAGCGGGCGAACAAGCGCCGGCTGGCGGCGAACCTCGTCAAGATCAACGAGATCGAGGCGAGGGGACGGCGCTCGAAGCCGAAGCAGAAGACGCCGGCACCGAGCCTGGCGCACGGCCCGGTCGGGCCGAACATGCTGGATCTGCCGAAGTAGCCACCGAGCGCACACCCGCCGGCGAGCAAGCCGTCCTCCCGGGCGCCGAGCGCATCGGCCATGGGGAGCAGGCACGTCGCGAATCCGAGAAAAAGTTAAGGCCGAAGGTCGCGCAGAAGCCGGCTGACGATGGCCTGTTCGGGGACGAGAGCCAGCAGACCGACCTCGTCGACATGGCGAGGAAGCCGCCCGATGTACCGGCTAGTAATATACCGGAGAGTCAGGCCCCGGAAACGGGGCCTTCTGATTCTGGGCGACCGGAGGCTGTCGTGCCGCCCAGCGCCGTCAGCAACGCGTCCGTCAACCTCGCGCGATCGCTGCAAGCCGACCTCAAGGCCGGCATCACGATCACGTCGAAGATGCTGCAGCAGGCCGCCACGCGCGCCTATGGCGGCACGCTCGCCGAGGGCAAGTTCGACCGCAAGGACATGCAGGACGCGCTCGAGCTCGCGGTGAACATGCTCATCAAGAGCGACCCGCGGCTGCGCATCGAGGCCGACAAGAGCTGGCAGTCAGTGATGGAGCGCATCGACGCGATCCTCTCGAAACTGCCGACGCAGCGCGTGCGCTCCGAGGAGCAGCAACGCTTCCAGCAGTTCTCGACGCCGCCGAACTATGCCGCGGCAGCAGCCTTTGCGGCGAACGTGCGCGCCGGTGACACCGTGCTCGAACCGTCGGCCGGCACCGGGTCGATCATCGCCGCAGTGTCGGGCGACGGCGTCACGCTGATCGCCAACGAACTCTCAGATCGCCGCGTCGAGATCCTGCGCGCGCTGGTCGGCCGCGCTGGTCGTGTGTTCACCGAGAATGCCGAGCAGCTGAACAACATCCTGCCGAAGGACGTGCGCCCGACGGTGGTGGTGATGAACCCGCCGTTCTCGCAGACCGCGGGGCGTATGGGCGACCAGAAGGTGCCGAAGGTCGCGGCCAACCACGTCGAGCAGGCGCTCAAGCGGCTGGCACTAGGCGGCCGCCTCGTCGCGATCGTCAACGGCGGCTTCACCATGGGGGCGCCCACCTACCGCGCATGGTGGGACAAGATCGGCAAGCAGTACGCGGTCCGCGCCAATATCGGCGTCGATGGCAAGGTGTACGAGAAATACGGGACAACTTTCGGCACCCGGCTCATCGTGATAGACAAGGTTGCGCCGGACGGGTCGAAACCCGTGCTGGCCGACGCGCAGACGGTCGAAGACCTGATGCGCATCCTGGAGCCGATCCGCAATGGCCGAGCCTCCGCAGAATCGCAGCGAGCTGAACCTGACCGCGCGGGCGTGGCTGATGGACGCGCAAGCGGAAGCACCAGCACACTACCTGCACGTCCTCAATCTGGCGGAGTGGGGCCTGCGCAACCGGGCGGCGGCACACCTGCGGGAGATCGCGCCGCTGACCGACCAGGTGCAGGGGCTGTTCGGGTGGAGCCAGGAGAACGCGATGGCGTGGCTCCTGTCGAACCCCAACGGCCCGAGCCGGGACGAGCAGGAGCAGAACCTGGTTCAGAGCCTGCAGTTCGCGGACAGCGCGAAGGCGGCGGCGAGCGCGGTGCTCGAAGCGATCTGGGATCGGCAGCAGGCCGGCAACCCGGCGCTCCAGCCAGCGGCGAGCGAGCCGAGCTAGAAGCCGTCGCGCCAGCGACGCAGGCGACCACCTCCAAAGACATCGGCGAAAGCCTCTACGAGTCGTACCAGCCGCAGCGCGTGCGGGTGAGAGGCGCAAAGCCACATCCCGGACCGCTGGTGCAGTCTGCCGCCATGGCGTCGGTCGAGCCGCCAGCGGCAACCTATCGCCCGTCACTGCCTGCCAAGGTCGTCAACGACGGCCTCCTGTCGATCGCGCAGCTCGAGGCCATCGTCTATGCCGGGCAGGGGCACGAGAAGATGCTGCCGGCGCAGGAAGGCGTGCCGGCGATGCGGCGCGGCTTCTTCATCGGCGACGGCACCGGCGTTGGCAAAGGCCGCGAGGTGGCCGGCATCATCCTCGACAACTGGAGCCAAGGCCGCACCAAAGCGGTGTGGGTGTCCGAGAAGCGCACGCTGCTGCAAGACGCCAAGCGCGACTGGTCGGGGCTTGGCCAGAACGCGAACCTCATCTTCGACCTCGGCAAGGTGAAGGCGGGCGAGAAGGTCGAGGCCAACCGCGGCATCGGCTTCATCACCTACGACACACTCAAGGGCGGCATGTCCGATCAGGCCGCGCTCGCGCGCGGCGCCTTCATCCGCAAGCAGCGTGTCTCGTGGAACGGGCGGACCGGGATCGTCGTCAAGGTTGAGCCCGCCGGCCGCGGGCGACCTCCGAACGTCACGGTCCAAGCGGAAAGCGAGAGCGGGACGCGGATCACCGTCCCTGCCGACCAGCTCGTTGCACTCGACGAAACGAAGGTGAAGTCGCGCGTCGACCAGCTTGTCGAGTGGTTCGGCGAGGACTTCGACGGCGTGATCGCCTTCGACGAAGCCCACAACATGGGCAACGCGATGGCGATGAAGGGCGATCGCGGCGTCAAGGACGCGGCGCAGAAGGCGCTCGCCGGCATGGAATTGCAGCGCCGGCTGCCGAACGCGCGCGTGGTCTATGTCTCGGCGACCGGCGCCACCGAAGTATCGAACCTCGCCTATGCCGAGCGGCTCGGGCTGTGGGGCCGCGGCACGCCGTTCGCATCGCGCGACAAGTTCGTGTCCGAGGTGCAGAAGGGCGGCATCGCCGCGATGGAGCTGATCGCCCGCGACATGAAGGCGCTCGGCCTCTACACCGCGCGCAACCTCTCCTATGACGGGATCGAGTACGAGCGCATCGAGCACAAGCTCGATAAGAACCAGCGCGAAATCTACGACACGCTGGCCGAGGCGTGGCAGGTGGTGCTCAAGAACATCAACGCCGCGCTCGATGAGACCGGCGGCAAGCTCGACGGCCGCGCCAAGGCCGCCGCCATGTCGGCGTTCTGGGGCGCGCACCAGCGCTTCTTCAATCAGGTCGTCACGTCGCTGCAGATGCCCTCCGTCATCAGGGCGGTGGAGCGCGACCTTACCGAAGGCCGGCAGGTCGTCCTGCAACTGACCAACACCAACGAGGCGAGCCAGGAGCGCGCCGCCGCCAAGGCGCAGACCGCCGAGGAGATCGAGGACCTCGACATCACGCCGCGCGACCAGATCATCCAACTGATCGAGCGTTCGTTCCCGACCCAGCAATACGAGGAATACGTCGACGCCGACGGCAAGAAGCGCTCGCGGCCGGTGGTCGACAGCGAGGGCCGCCCGGTGCAGAACGAGGAAGCGGTCGCCATGCGCGACGCGCTGATCGAGCGCCTTGCCTCCATCCGCGTGCCACAGGGGCCGCTCGACCTCGTGCTCGACCACTTCGGGATCGAGGTGGTGGCCGAGGTGACCGGCCGCGGTCGCCGCTTCGTTCTCAAGGAAGACCCCCAGACCGGCGAGCGCCGCCGCATGGAGGAGAGCCGCCCGGCATCGTCGAACATCGCCGAGACCGATGCCTTCCAGGCGGGCAAGAAGAAGATCCTGATCTTCTCGGAAGCAGGTGGTACCGGCCGCAGCTATCACGCCGACAACACCGCGCCGTCGAAGAACGCGCGCCGCTCGCACTATCTGGTGCAGGGCGGCTGGCGCGCCGACAAGGCGGTGCAGGGCTTCGGCCGCACCCACCGCACCAATCAGGCGTCGGCGCCGATCGTGCAGCTGGTCACCACCGACCTGCAGGGCCAGAAGCGGTTCATTTCGTCGATCGCGCGGCGGCTGGCGCAATTGGGCGCTTTGACCAAAGGCCAGCGCCAGGCGGGCGACCAGGGCATCTTCTCCGCCCGCGACAACCTCGAAAGCACGGAGGCGTCGGACGCGCTGCAAGCGTTCTTCGCCGCGCTCAGGCGCGATGACATTCCCGGCGTCACCATCGACGAGTTCGAGGAGCAGACCGGCCTAGCGCTGCGGCAGAAGGACGAGGACGGGCGCGTGACCGGCGCGCTCGCCCAGACGCCGCCGATTACGCAATTCCTCAACCGGCTGCTGTCGCTCAAGATCGACATGCAGGACAAGGTGTTCGCGGCGTTCTCCGAGCGCCTCGACACCGTGATCGAAGCGCGCGCCCAGGCCGGCTTGCTCGACGTCGGCCTCGAAACCGTGCGCGCCGACAAGATCGAGAAGGTGTCCGAGCAATCGGTCCACAAGGTCGAGGATACCGACGCTGAGACCAGGCACGTCAAGTTCACGATCTCGAACCGCTTCAAGAAGAAGAACATCGACGACGTCATTAAGTCGCGCAACAACGTGATCGGCGGCTATGCCAAGAGCCCGAACGGCAAGCTCTATGTGCTGGCCAACGCGCCTTCGACCACGGAGGGCGACACCGGGCGCATCGTCGACAACTACCGGCTCATCAGCCCGGTGTCGGACTCGCGCATCAGCCCGCGTGACACGATCCACAAGCGCGACAGCAAGTGGCAGGCGATCAGTGAGCGCGAGGCCCGCGCGCTCTGGCAGAAGGAGACGGACGAAGCGCCGGAGTTCGTCAGCCGCGATCTCAATCTCATCACCGGCGCGATCCTGCCGATCTGGGACCGGCTGTCAGGCTCGACGCGCGTGGTGCGGCTGCGAACCGACGACGGCGAGCACTTCCTCGGCCGCGTCGTGCCGAACAGCAGGATCGCGGCGACGCTGCAGAAGCTCGGCGCAGGCGGCGAGGCGCAGGCGATCGACGCCGATACCCTGTTCGACCGCCTCATGGCAGGCGCGCGCGCACAACTCGCGAACGGCTGGACACTCAAGCGCTCGCTGGTCGCCGGCGAGCAGCGCATCGAACTGATCGGCCCGGAGTCGTATTCGGAAGGGCAGGAGGCCAAGACCGACGGCGCGTTCACCGAGCGCATCAACTATCATGTGCGCTACTTTGTGCCGGTGACGCCCGATGAGGGCAAGGCGGTCCTCGCCAGGCTCACCAAGTACCGCCCGGTGGCGGAATTGACCGATGGCAGGGGCGCCCCCTCGGCCGCGTCGCGCGGGCCGGTGCAGGCAGATGGCGGACGCACGACTACGCGTGGGCGCGTCACGCGGGCGTCGTGGGCCGGATTCCCCGAAGTCGCCATCCTCCACGAGCGCGAAAGGCTAAGCCAGCATCCGGACTACGCCGCCGCGAAGGCGGGCGATACCGATGCGGCTGTCCGGCTGGTTCGCGACACCCTGACCGACGCCGACGTCGCGAATATCCGCGAGAGGCTTGCGGGCAAGAGCCCGATCGTCGTTGCGGTGCACGCCGAGGAAGCGGGCGGGCGCAACAAGATCCCGCTCGCCTTCGCGCATGTCATTGCCGACCGCCTCGGGCTCGAAGTCTCGGATGACATCGTTCAGACCGTCAGGGCGCATCACACGGCGGCGAGCGCGTTCGAACGGATTGCGCGGCAGCCGGAATATGGCGGCCCCGTCGTTCGCGGCCGCGACTACATGATCGTCGACGATACCGTGACCATGGGGGGAACTCTAGCCAACCTGCGCGGATACATCCAATCAATGGGCGGGAACGGCGTGCTGGCATCGGCATTGACGGGTTTTCCGTCGGCAGGCAATATCGCGATCAGGCCAGACATGCTGGGGTCGCTCCGGCGCAAGCATCCCGACCTCGATCAGTTTTGGCAGCAGGAATTCGGACATGGCCTCGACACCCTCACACAAGGCGAAGCCGGACACCTCCGAAAAGCCCCTTCGCTTGACGCCATCCGAGATCGACTCGCTGAGGCAGGACGCGAAACACGCGTCGGCCCGGATACGGGATCTCCTGGCGGAGGAGAAGCGCAAAGCACCGGCGGCGTAACGCCGTCGCCGGATCAAGGCCCGAGCGCCGCCCCCGAGGGCGGCGTTTCTGATTCTGGGGATGACGGCGGCGCCGCGTCACCACGAGCGGCCGCCGATGCGGGCCGGAGACTCACCCCGGCGGCGAAGCGGCGCCGCGCCGAACTCGAGGCTGAGTTGACCGGCCTGGTGCGCTACCTCGCCGGCCCCGCCGTCCGCGTGCAGTTTGAAGACACGATCGCCATGCCGCGCACGGCCGCATGGGGCGAACTGGGCGAGAACGAGACCGCCGCCGGCACCTACGTCCCGGCCGAGAAGCTGATCCGGATTGCCATGAACGATCCGGCGTTGCAGCCCTTCCGACCCGAGCTCACGGCCATCCACGAGGCGTGGCACGCGATCGAGGACCGCCTGCTGCGGGAGCATGAACTGCGCCTGCTCGAGCAGGAGACCGAGCGACTGCGGCAGTTCGTCGAGGCGAACACGCGGCAGAGCGGGCAACCGGGCGGCTGGACGAAAGACCTTTCGGGCTACGAGGTGCGCGCGGTCGCATTTGAACTCTATGCGCAGATCCGCGGTGCGCGCGGCACCACCAGGATCGATCTACACCAGGGCGTGCGGCGTCTGTTTGAGCGTCTGATCCGCTTCTTTCAGGCGGTGCGCAACAAGCTCAACGGTATGGGCTTCCAGACCACCGAGGACATCTTCAGCGCGGCCTATGAAGGCCAGTACGGCAAGCGCCGCTCGCGCAGGATTTCGAGCCTGACGGATGCGATTGCGGCGGACTATGCCGCGGGATCGACCGGCCCCGTGCAGATCGACCCTGCCACGGCGACGGCCGCCGAGCGTCAGCAGGCGATGCAGGGCTTCATCGCCCGCGGCCAGCCGCTCGACCGCGCGCTGCGCGTGCCGTTCCAGATCTTCGGCGGCACCACCGCCGACGGGCGCTGGCGGCCAGGCCTTGCGCTCTACGACAAGGCGGCGAGCGCGATCACCTCGGCGACGTTCTCGCCCGAAGGTCGCTTCGCGTTCCTCAACCCGCTGATGGAGACCACGCGGCGCGGCCTGATCGACCGCTACGGCTTGGACCCGGACTACGTTGCGCGCGAGCGCGCCCGCGCCAATGACGAGCGCGCGGTCCTGATGCAGGCCAAGGACATCCTCGGCTCGCTCAAGGACGCCCATGTCGGAGCCGCCGAAGCCAAGGTGCTGCAGGCGATCCTGAACGGCGAAGCGGTGGGCGAGGGCGAGATGGCGAGGCTTGCGGAGCCGATCCGCGCCGCCATCGACCAACTCGGCCAAGAGGCGGTGGCACTCGGGCTGGTCTCGCCGGAATCGTTCGAGCGCAACCGCGCGACCTACCTGCACCGCGTCTACAAGAAGTATGAGGCCGATGCGCACGGGCTCAACCGCATGGTCAATGCGATCATGGGCGGGGCTCGCAAGAAGATCATCGGCAACCAGTTCAAGGGCCGCGGCCTGTTCGAGGAGCGGTTCACACTCGCCGAATTGATGCGCGACGTGCCGAGCTTCCACGAGGCCGCGCGCGGCCGACCGGAACGCGGCGAGACGTTCATCCGCCTCGATGAAATGCCGGAGCAGCGCGCGCTGAACCTCAACGACGAGGCGGGCCCGGAGCGGTCGCTGCGCACGGTCTGGTGGCCCGCCGACGAGGCGATCCCCGACCGCTACTCAGATTTCCGCAACAACGGCACCTGGGAGGTGCGCGGCTACAAGGCCGGCAAGCCGGTGCTGTGGCGCGACTTCACCAAGGAGGAGCGGGTGAAGATGGGCGAGATCGTCGACGCCCGCTACACCATCGCCAAGACCTTCATGCTGATGGCGCACGACCTGTCGGTGGGCCGGTTCTACCAGGACATCGCCGCCAACGAGGATTGGGCCTCGTCCACCCCGCCTGATGGCAAGACGGTCGATGCAGCAGAATGGCAGCGCCAGCACCGCCGCTACAAAGCCTCCGGCGGCATCGAATGGGTGAAGGTGCCGGAGGCCGAGATCCCGGACTCGGGCGGCAAGAAGCGCTACGGCGCGCTCGCCGGCAAATACGTGCGCGAGGAAATCTGGCGCGACTTGAACGAGATCGACGTGATGCAGAACCCGCACACCTGGCGGGCGCTGCTGACACAATGGAAGCTCAACAAGACCGCGCGCTCGCCGGTCGTGCACATGAACAACGTCATGTCCAACTTCGTGTTCATGGACCTGGTCGACGTGCGCGCGCAGGACCTCGTCGCCGGGGTCCGCTCCTATCTCGCCGGCGATCGCCACTACCAGGAAGCGCTCGAGCACGGCGCTTTCGGCGCCGACATGATGAGCCAGGAAATCCGCGACACCGTGCTCAAGCCGGCGCTCGAGGAGATCATGCGCGACAATACGTTTGCGCAGCCCGGCCGGCTCGGCACGCTCGGGCAGGTTTCTCGCTTCACCGAGCTGCTGTGGTCGAAGCTCAAGGCGATCGACCAGAAGCTGATCGACACCTACCGCGCCGAGGACGAGATCTTCCGCATGGCGACCTATCTGCGCCGCCGGCAGCTTGGCGACGACGCCCGCCAGGCCGCCATCGTGGCGCGCGAGCAGTTCCTCGACTACGACATCCGCGCGCCCTGGGTAAACGCCGCCCGCAACACGGTGCTGCCGTTCATCGCCTACACCTATCGGGCGGTGCCGCTGATCGCCAAGGCGGTGGCGACGCGGCCGTGGAAGCTGGCGAAGTATTTCACGCTGGCGTACCTCGCCAACGCGCTCGCCTATGCCGTCACCGGCGACGACGAGGACAAGGAGCGGCGATCGCTGCGCGAGCGCGAGCAGGGCCGCACCTGGATCGGCGTGCCGCGCATGCTGCGCATGCCGGTCAATGACCGTCACGGCAACCCGATCTTCCTCGACATCAACCGATGGATCCCCGCGGGCGACGTGTTCGATCTGCAAGGCGACATGCCGGCGTGGCTGCAGCTCGGCGGTCCCCTGATGATCGGCGCCGAATTGTTCCTCAACCGCCAGGCCTTCACCGGCCAGGAGATCGTCAACAGCCGCACTGACGACCTCTGGGACCGCACGGCCAAGCGCACCGACCACATCTACAAGGCGTGGATGCCGTCGGCGGCCTGGGTGCCGGGCTCCTGGTACTGGGAGGCGATCGGCAACGCCATCGGCGGCGCCACCGACCGGCAGGGCCGGCCCTACAGCGTCGGCACTGCGGTCGCGTCCTCGGTCGGCATCAAGCTCAAGCCGCAGGACGTCGAGGACGCCTTCGCGATGAAGGCAATCGAGTTCCGGCGCATCGAGCGCGAATTACGCGCCGAGGCGCGCCGCCTCGCCACGCGCCGCGCGCGCAACATGATCTCGGAGCCCGCTTTCAACCGCGGCATGAACGCGATCATGCGCAAGTTCGAGCGGCTCGGGCGGCAGCGGGACGAGACGTTCAAGGATTGACCGCGGCGCGCAGCAGCATGAGCGCGGCGAGCGCGATCCCGCAGAGGATCAAGGCGCCCGACGGCACCGCCGCCGCCAGCGGCGGGGCGTAGCGTAACAGGAACCGATGCAGCTTGAGGCCGCCGACCGCAGCCGAGCCGACGGTAATCACCGCGCCGACGGCGACGAGCAGGAGCGAGAGCGGGGAAAAATCGGCGACCACCGCCCATTGTGAACCACCAACACGAACCCACGCAAGCCGCCCCACCGGGCGGCTTTTTCATTTGAAGGGACTCCCGATGCTGAACCTCATCGCGAAGATTCTCGCCGCCCTGTTCAAGGGCACAGTGCCGAAGCCTGCGCCTGTCTCGAAGGTGATGACTACGGCGGAGCGCATGATCCGCGCGGCCGAGCGCTGCGGCGCCAAGATCGCCCGCGGCGAAGGTGAGGTGAACATCATCTACGTCGAGGGCGCAGACTTCGAGGACGATCCCGACAGCGAGACCTTTTTCAAGGCGAACGGCAACGCGCCGAACAAGTGGAACGACGTGCGCGCTGTCGTCATGTTCGACGGCGGCACGCCGTACATCCATTCGTGGTGGCAGGCGACGACCGAACCCGGCACGCGCTACACGGTGCAGCCGATCAACGCTTCCGGCGCTGCACGCATCAAGCTCGGCTATCAGGAGTGTTGGCAGGTCGGCACCCATCGCGGCTACGAGGCGCTGGCGCAATGGGGCAACGCGGTCGTCGTCAAGCGCGACAAGAACAAGGATTACAAGCGCGACGGCGATGCCGAGGGCACCGGCTGGTACGGCATCAACCAGCATCACGGCTGGGACGCGCCTGAGAACAACATCGGTGCGAACTCGGCCGGCTGCCTCGTCGGGCGCACGATCGAAGGCCACCGCGAATTCATGGCGCTGGTCAAGACCGATCCCCGCTACATCGCGAACAAGAAGCACGTCTTCGGCACCACGGTGATCGAAGCCGCCGAACTCGACGCCTGACGATGTCATGAAGGGCGAGTTCACGTCTGACGGCTGCTCGGGCGGCATGAGCGTCGCCTGGCGTGCGCTCACCGGGCTGCCGCCCCCTTGGGAAGGATGCTGCGTCGAGCATGACCGCGCCTATTGGCGCGGCGGCACCTACGACGAGCGCGCCGCAGCCGACCGTCAGCTTCTGATCTGCGTCGCCGCCCGCGGCCATCCGTATTGGGCGCTCGCGATGTACGTCGCCGTCCGCATCGGCGGCGCCTCCGCGTGGCCCACGCCATGGCGCTGGGGCTACGGCAAACTCAAAGGACCGAACAATGTCGTCGAGTAACTACGTTGCCTGTCTCGCCAGCGT
>WHTW01000196.1 GCA_009377525.1 Rhodospirillales bacterium | reverse complement strand
GGCGTTCCTTACGGTGCGAAAAAATGAAATAATCTTTCAACACTGAAGTGATTTTGAGCTACCATAGTTATTGACTGCAGTTCGCGTTTCGTTGATAGTGGAGATGCCTCCCACTGCGAAAGCTCGCGTCCGAATGCGCGCTACGCCACTGTTTCACAGCGACACCGATGTTGCTTCGACCGACTCCCCGCCCGGGAGAAGGTCTTCCGACTTGCCTCGTCCGATTTTTGCGGTGCATTCCGGCCGCGAAGGGGTAGCGGAAACTGCGGGAACTGCGCAAACCCCTCGGCGCTGGCCCGCAGCACGGCCGGCCTTCGCGTCACGCCGCCCCTCTTCAAGCAGCGGAGGCGTAGATCCGGTCGAGGTCGCGGTCGTCGTAGGCGTACTCGGTCGAGCAGAACTCGCACTTCACCGCGACCCGGCCGCTGTTGTCGCGCAGGTCGTCGAGCTCCTCGCGCCTGATCGAGCGCAGCACGCGGTCGATGCGCTCGCGGCTGCAGCGGCAGCGCGCGACGAACGGCCGGCGGGCGAACAGCCGCGGCTGCTCGGCGTGGAACAGGCGGTGCAGCAGCGTCGTCGCCGGCAGCCTGGCGTCGAGCATCTCGGCCTCGGTCGCCGAGGCCATCAGGATCACCGCCTTGCGCCAGTCGTCCTCGCGCTGCTCGCGGTCGACGTCGAGGCGGCCGGCGTCGAACTCCGGCATCTGCTGCACCATCAACGCGGCGGCGCGCCAGTGGGCCGTGCCGCCCTCGCCCTTGCCGCCTTCAATCGTGCGCCGCGCCGAAATCTTGATGCCGGTCGGCAACTGCTCGGACTGGCGGAAATAGGTGTGGGCGCAGTCGGCCAGCGTCGCGCCCTCGAGCGGCACCACGCCCTGGTAGCGCTGGGTGTGCTGGCCCTGGTCGACGGTGAAGGCGAGCCGCCCGTGGCCGAACAGTTTCGGCACGTAGCCTTCCGGCGCCTCGCCCCCGTCCGGTATGCCGTTGTTGCCGGCCCCCAGCGCCACCGCGAGCTTCCAGGAATCGAACTGGGCGTAACCGCGCAACGCGCCGTCGGTGGTGAGATCGGTGACCAGCAGCCGGATCGGCCCGTCGCCCGAGATCTGCAGGGTGAAGATGCCGTCGTATTTCAGCGACGTCGCCAGCGCGGCGCACAGCACCATCGCCTCGGCGAGCGGCCGCGCCACGGCCAGCGGGTAGCCGTGGCGCTCGATGACGGCGTCCAGTGACGCGCCAAGCCGAACCAGCCGGCCGCGCACGCCCAGCGCGTCGAGCTGGAAGGGCAGGGCCCCATCTCGAGCCAGTCTCTCCTCGTCGGAAGCGCGGTAGCCTTCCGACGCGCCCATCAGGACAGGCACCAGGCGAGGATGGATTTTTGCGCGTGCAGGCGGTTTTCCGCCTCGTCGAACACCACCGACTGCGGCCCGTCGATCACCTCGGGGGTGACCTCCTCGCCGCGATGCGCCGGCAGGCAGTGCATGAAGATGGCGTCCTTCCTGGCCTGCGCCATCAGCCGCTGGTCGACCTGGTAGCCGCGCAGCAGGTTGTGTCGTCGCGCCGCGCCCGGGCTGTCGGGGTCCTCGTCGCCCATCGACACCCAGGTATCGGTGACGACGCAGTCGGCGCCGCGCACGATCGCCTCGGGATCGTGGCCGATGGTGATCTGGCCCTTCGACTTCTCGGCCCACGCCAGCACGTCGGCCGGCGGCTTGAGCTCGGGCGGGCAGGCCACGCGCAGCTCGAAGTCGAACTGGACCGCAGCATGGATCCAGCTCGTCGCCATGTTGTTGCCGTCGCCCGACCAGGCGATCGCCTTGCCCTGGATGTCGCCGCGATGCTCCTCGAAGGTCATCACGTCGGCCATCAGCTGGCAGGGATGCGTCTTGTCGGTGAGCCCGTTGATCACCGGCACGGTCGCGTACTTCGCCATCTCGAGGAGCTTCTCCTCGACGGTCGTGCGCATCATGATGATGTCGACGTAGCGGCTGAGCACGCGCGCGGTGTCGGCGATGGTCTCGCCGCGGCCGAGCTGGGTGTCGCCGCGGCCCAGCATGATCGTCTGGCCGCCCAGCTCGCGCATGCCGACCTCGAACGACACGCGGGTGCGCGTCGAGGGCTTCTCGAAGATCATGGCGAGCGTCTTGCCGCCCAACGGCTTGTCGTGGCCACCGTTGAGGCGCGCCTTTTTCATCGCCTTGCCGTGATCGAGGATCTGGCGAAGCGTCTTCGGATCGACCTGGTCGAGGTCGAGGAAATGTTTCGGGACTGCCATGGCCTACTCGGCGGCCCTGGTTGCGCCCTGGTCTGCGGATTCGAACGACTGCGCGGCCTTGCCGAGGATGCCGATGCCTTCGTCGATCGCCGCCTTGTCGGCGATCAGCGCCGGGAAGACGCGGATCACGTTCTCGCCCGCCGGCGGCACCAGCAGCCCGAGCGACTGCAGGCGGTTCACCATGTCGCCCGCCGGCGCGGCGGGGGTGCACTGGATTCCCTGCAGGAAGCCCATGCCGCGCTGCTCGAGGTAGACCTTGGGATGCTTCTTCACGAGGCCCTCGAGCTCAGCCTTGAGGTACTCGCCCTTCTCGGCGACTGCGTCGTAGAAGCCGGGCTTGAGGAGCTCGTCGAGCACGGCGTTGGCCACGCCCGTCGCCAGCGGATTGCCGCCATAGGTCGAGCCGTGCGTGCCCGGCACCATGCCGACCGCCGCCTTCTCGGTCGCCATGAAGGCGCCGATCGGGAAGCCGCCGCCCATGCCCTTGGCGATCGCCGCGACGTCGGGCTTAACGCCCGACCAGTCGTAGCCCCACATCTTGCCGGTGCGGCCGAAACCCGTGTGGATCTCGTCGTAGAACAGCAGCAGGCCGAACTCGTCGCAGATCGCGCGCAGGTCCTTCAGGAACTGCGTGGTCGTGGCGCGGATGCCGCCTTCGCCCTGGATCGGCTCGACCAGGATGCCGGCGGTCTCGTCATCGACCATGTCGCGCACGACGTTGGTGTTGTTGAGCGGCGCATGCTTGTAGCCGGGCGCCGGCGGGCCGAAGCCTTCGAGGTACTTCTCGTTGCCGGTGGCGGCGAGCGCGTTCAGCAGGCGGCCGTGGAACGCCGCCTGGAAGCAGATGATCTTGTAGCGCTTGGGCTGGCCGTTCATGAACTGGTACTTGCGTATCAGCTTGATGCCGCCCTCGATCGCCTCCGCACCCGAGTTGCAGAAGAACATCGTGTCGGCGAACGACACCTCGCTGAGCCGCTTGGCCAGCGTCTCGCCGTTGCCGATGCGGAACAGGTTCGAGGTATGCCACAGCTTCTGGCCCTGCTCGGTCAGCGCCTTGACCAGGGTCGGATGGCAGTGGCCCAGCGCGTTCACGGCGATGCCCGAGGTAAAGTCCAGGTAACGTCGGCCGTCCGCCGCGTAGAGATAGTTGCCCTCTCCGCGTTCGAACACGACGTCCTTGCGACCGTACGTCGGCATCACAGCCGTAATCACGAGACCCTCCACAAAAGAAATGACCCGCTCGGCGAGCGGGGTTCAGGCACTATCTTATCCGTGTCCGGGTGTGTCAACTTGGCCCAACCCTCTCATCCTCCCTGCGCGAAGCGCGGGGAGGTGCCCCCGAAGGGGGCGGAGGGGTCATGAGCACCAGCGCTCTTGCTTATGACCCCTCCGGCCCTGCGGGCCACCTCCCCACTGCGTGGGGAGGGATGACACATTGTGTCCCCTCCCACCCCTCTGCTAGGAGACCCGCCTTCCAATGACCCTGCCCACCCGCAATTCCCAGCTAGCCTTGCGGCGCGCCGATTTTCGCACGGTGCCCGAGATGCTGGACTATGCGGCCAGGGGCGAGACCGGGGTCACCTTTTATAGTGTCCGGGGCGAGATTCTTTCAGCCTCGAGCTGGCGCGAGATCCGTGAGCGCGCCCACGTCACCGCCCGCCGCCTGATCGGCGCGGGGTTCGCACCCGGCGAGCGCATTCTCATTACGGCGGATACCTGGCCGGGCTTCTTCGACAGCTTCTTCGGCGCCCAGTACGCCGGGCTCCTGCCGGTGCCGGTGTCGGTGCCGGTCGGCATCGGCGGCAAGGACGCCTATGTCGATCAGCTGCGCCGCCAGCTCGCCGCCTCGGGCGCGGTCGCGGCCGTGGGTATCGAGGATCTGGCGGGCTTCTTGGCCGACGCTACCGCTGAGTTGCCGGCCGTGCGCCTGCACGGCGGGATGTCGGTGGTCGAGGCGCTGCCGGAGAAGCAGGTCGACCTGCGTCCGCTCGGCGCCTCCGACCTTTGCTACATCCAGTTCTCCTCGGGCAGCACGCGCCATCCGCACGGCGTGCAGATCACCCAGGCGGCGCTGATGGCCAACCTCGCCGGCATCACCGGCCCGGCCGGGTTGGACGTCGTGCCGGGCGATCGCGCGGTGAGCTGGCTGCCGCTCTATCACGACATGGGCCTGATCGGCTTCCTGATGGCGCCGCTCTCGACCCAGCTCTCGCTCGACTACCTGACGCCGCGCGACTTCGCGCGCCGGCCGACGCAGTGGCTCAACCTGATCTCGCGCAATCGCGGCACCATCGCCTACAGCCCGAGCTTCGGCTACGACCTCGCCACGCGCCGCGCCGCCAGCCAGGTGCCGGCCGACCTCGACCTGTCGTGCTGGCGCCATGCCGGCATCGGCGGCGACATGATCCGCCCCGATGTGCTCGACCGCTTCGCCGCGACCTTCGAGACGTCGGGCTTCGATCGCAAAGCCTTCATCCCGAGCTACGGCATGGCCGAGGTGTGTCTCGCCATCACCTTCAGCCCGCACGGCACCGGCGTGCGCACCGACACGATGGCGACCGACGACGGCCGGCGGACCCGCCGCTTCGTGCTGTGCGGCAAGGTGCTGCCGGGCCATCGCCTGGAAGTGCGCGACGAAGCCGGCAAGGTGCTGGGCGACCGCGAGGTCGGCCGCATCTTCGTGGTCGGCCCCAGCATCATGCCGGGCTACTTCGGCGAGCCCGAGGCCTCGCGCGAGGTGCTGACGGACGGTTGGCTCGATACCGGCGATCTCGGCTACACGCTCGAGGGCGAGGTCGTCGTCACCGGACGCGCCAAGGACCTGATCATCGTCAACGGCCGCAACATCTGGCCGCAGGACATCGAATGGGCGATCGAGACGCGCCGCGTCGTGAAGAACGGCGATTCGGTGGCCTTCTCGGTCGACGGTGCCGAGGGCGAGCGCGTCGTCGTCGCGGTGCTGGCGCGCGTGTCGGGCGAGGAGGGGCGCCAGACGCTGGCCAGCGACGTGGCGCAGGCGGTGCGCGAGGCGATCGCCGTCGACTGCGATGTCGTGCTGGTGCCACCGGCCCTGGGCCTGCCGACCACGTCGTCGGGCAAGCTCTCTCGCTCGCGCGCCAAGGCCAATTACCTGGCCGGCCTGTATGCCCGAAAGACGGCCGCGGCCTAGGATCATCCTCTTCCGGACCGTCGCGGTCACCGGCGTCACCGGCTTCGTCGGCCTCCATCTCGTCGCCGCCCTGGCCCGTCGCGGCTTCCGTCTCCGCCTGCTGGTGCGCCGCTGGTCGCCCTTGCCGTCGCTCGAGGGCATTGAGGCCGACATGGTGCTGGGTGATCTTTCGGACGAGCGCGCGCTGGAGCGCCTGGTCCGGGGCACCGACGCCGTCGTCCATGCCGCGGGCCTCATCAAGGCGCGCCGCCCGTCCGAGTTCATGGCCGTGAACCGCGACGGCACGGCTCTGCTGTCGGCGCTGGCGCCTGAAGCGATATTCCTTCTCCTGTCGTCGCTGGCGGCGCGTGAGCCGCAGCTTTCGCCCTATGCCGCCAGCAAGCACGCGGCGGAGGAGGTGGTCGCCAGCCGCTCCGGGCCTTGGCTCACGGTGCGTGCGCCGGCGGTCTACGGACCCGGCGACCGCGAGACCTTGGCCTACTTCAAAGCCGTCGCGCGCGGTCTCGCGCCGCGGCCCAAGGTGCCCGGTGCGCGGCTGTCGCTGATCCATGTCGCCGACCTCGCCGAGGCGCTGGCGCTCGCCCTCGACCAGCCGCCGCCGCCGTCGACCTACGAAATCGATGATGGCCGCGAAGGCGGCTACTCCTATCGCGACATGGCCGACGCCGCCGGTCGCGCGCTCGGTCGCCGGCCGCTGTCGCTCGCCGTGCCGCGTGCCGTCATGGCGGCCGTGGCCCGCGCCAATGCCATCGGTCATTCGCTGGGCGGTTCCGTGCAGATCCTCACGCCTGGCAAGGTCGGGGAAATTTTTCACAGCGACTGGACGGCGCACGACCGGCGGCTCGCCGAGTCGCTGGGCTGGCGACCGCGCTTCGACCTGGCGACCGGCTTTGGCGAGACGATCTTGTGGTACCGCGGGCAGGGATGGCTCTAGAGCTGGTGAAATACGGCGTAACAAATTGTCATTTCACAAGGAATCGCCCTTTCTGGCACTCATGCGCAGTCTTACCCTGAGACTGGAGAGCCGCTTGCGCACCGCCCACGAATTGACCGTCGAAAACGACGGCATCGCCGACACCCTGACCCTGACGCGCGGCGTTTTGCGCGCCGAAGTGATTCGGGAGATCTGCGTCCATCTCGAACCCTACCAGACCGGCGAGAAGCCGATCACGGGCGAGACGGTGATCGCCAAGGACCTCACCATCGATTCGCTGGCGATCATGGACATGGTCATGGAACTCGAGGATCGCTTCGACGTCTCCATTCCGATGAGCGTCATCGCCGAGATCCATACCGTCGACCAGCTCGCCGACACGATCCGGGACCTCGGCGCCCGGGCCTAGTCACATGGGCCTCTTCGACCGCCATGCGGGGCTGCTCGAGGCCTACCGTGACGTCCGCACGACCGGCTACGACCCGTTCCAGATCCGCATGGAGCGGGTGTTGTCGCCGACCAAGGCGATCATCAACGGCCGCGAGACCCTGCTGGTCGGCACCAACAACTACTTCGGCCTGACCTTCGATCCGTCGTGCATGGAGGCCGCCATCGAGGCGATCCGCGCCGAGGGCACCGGCACGACCGGTTCGCGCATCGCCAACGGCAGCTACTCCGAGCACGTCGCGCTCGAGAAGGAGATCGCCGAGTTCTACGGCAAGAAGCACTGCATGGTCTTCACGACCGGCTACCAGGCCAACCTCGGCGTGATCTCGACGCTGGCCGGCCAGGGCGACTTCCTGCTGATCGACGCCGACAGCCACGCCTCGATCTACGACGCCTGCAAGATGACCCAGGCCGAGGTCGTGCGCTTCAAGCACAACGACCCGTCGAGCCTGGAAGCCCGCCTGCGCCGCCTCAAGGACAGCAAAGAGGGCGACAAGCCGGGCAACCGGGTGGTCGTGCTGGAAGGCATCTATTCCATGCTGGGCGACAGCGCCCCGCTCCGGGAATTCGTCGATGTCTGCAAGAAGTACGGCGCCTACGTTCTGATCGACGAGGCCCATTCGCTGGGCGCGCTTGGCGACAACGGCCGCGGGCTCTGCGAATCGACGGGCGTGATCGACGACTGCCACTTCATCGTCGGCACCTTCTCCAAGACGCTGGGCGCGATCGGCGGCTACTGCGTCTCGGACGATCCCGACTTCGACATCCTGCGCGTCACCGTGCGGTCGTACATGTTCACCGCCTCGCTGCCGCCCTCGATCGTGGCCTCGGTGCGCCAGGCGCTGCGCGTGGTGAAGGCCAGGCCCGAGCTGCGCACGCAGCTCTGGGACAACGTCGCCACGCTCTATGACGGGCTGAAGGCGCAGGGCTTCACCTTGGGACCCGAGCATGGTCCGGTGGTGGGCGTGCATCTGCCCGACCGCATGACCGCCATCGGCTTCTGGCGCGCCATGCTCGATGCCGGGATCTACGTGAACGTCGCCGTGCCGCCGGCCACGCCCAACGGCGTGTCGCTGCTGCGCTGCTCGCTCTGCGCCGTGCACACCAGGGAGCAGCTCGACCACATGGTCGAGGTCATGACCGGCATCGGCCGCCAGTTCGGCGTCCTTTCCAGCCAGCCCAAGCTGCGCGCCGCCGGCGCCCGCTAGTCCCGATGACGGCACTGCCAGCACGTGACTTGGCATGCCCAAGAGGTGGTGTGGCCTCCGAAAACGCCCCCCATACGTGCCCGTCTCTGGAGCCCAAAAAGTCGCAATAGCGAAACTGCTCCTCCAGAACTGAAGTATTGAAATCCGCTCTGACTAGAGTTATAGTTCTAATGATGATCCACACCGTCTAGGCTGTCGTCGCTTGTTTACCCTGGCGCATCTGTCCGATCCGCATCTGCCGATGCCGCCGGCGCGTGCTGTCGAGCTGCTGGGCAAGCGGCTGACGGGTTACGTGAACTGGTGGCGCCGGCGCGCGCATCTGCACGTGCCCGAGGCGCTGGTCGGCATCGTGGCCGACATCGGGCAGCAGAAGCCCGATCACATCGCGCTCACCGGCGACCTTATAAACATCTCCCTGCCCACCGAGTTCAGCCGCGCCGCCGAGTGGCTGAAACAGCTCGGCGGACCGCAGGACGTCACCGTCATCCCCGGCAACCACGACGTCTACGTCGCCACCGCCTGGCCGCAAAGCCTCGGCCTGTGGGGCGCCTACATGGCGGGCGACGGCCAACCGCCGGCGGGCGACTTCGACGTCTTCCCGACGCTGCGCCGACGCGGACCGGTGGCCCTGGTCGGCCTGTCGAGCGGGGTCCCCAAGCCGCCCTTCTTCGCCACCGGCACGCTGGGCGAGGCGCAGATCGCCAGGGCCGAGAAGCTGCTGGCCGATCTCGGCCGCGAGGGTCTCTGCCGAGTCGTGCTGATCCATCATCCGCCGCTCACCACCGAGAGCCGTTTCAAGCGCCTGACCGATGCCGCGGCGTTCCAGGCCATGGTCGCCCGCGTCGGCTGCGACCTCGTCCTGCACGGCCACAACCATCGCAGCGAAGTCGCCCGGATCGCCGGCCCCGCGGGTCCGGTCCCCGTGATCGGCGTCACCTCGGCGTCGGCTGCGCCGGACAGCAAGTACGGCCGCGCGCGCTGGCATCTCATTCGCATCGAGCGTGAAGCGGCGGGCTGGCGGTTCGACATCGAGTTGCGCGCCCTCGGCAAGGACGGCACGGGCTGTGAAGCCGACGGAAAGCTGTCGTTCCACAGTGGCCAGCCGCTCGCCATGGTAGCTTGAGCAGCAATGGCCTCTTCCGACATCGTCGTGACGCCCGTAAGCGGCAAGTCCGACCTCAAAGCCTTCATCAACCTGCCCAAGCGCCTCTATGCCGGCCACAAGGGCTATATCCCGCATCTCGACGCCGAGCGGCGCGAGGCCTTCACGCCGGGCAAGAACCCGTTGTTCGGCCACGTCGAGGTGCAGTTCTTCCTGGCGCGCCGCGGGGCCCGAGTCGTCGGCCGCATCGCCGCCCAAGCCGACCGCGCCTATCTCGAGCGCTACGCCGACGACACCGGCCACTTCGGCTGCCTCGCCGCCGAGGACGATCCGGCGATCTTCGCCGCCCTGTTCGCGGCGGCCGAAGCCTGGCTCAGCGGCAAGGGCCTGAAGCGGGCGACCGGGCCGTTCAACCTCTCGGTCAACGAGGAGGTCGGGCTGCTGGTCTGGGGCTTCGAGAGCCGCCCGGTGCTGCTGGTGCCCTACGACCCGCCCTATGCCGGCACGCGCGTCGAAGGCTGCGGTTACGCCAAGCTGAAAGACGTCTTCTCCTACGACTACGACGTCCAGAACGCGCCCGAAACGATCGGCGCCAAGCTGATGGCGCGCGCCGGCATGGCTGGCCGGGTCAAGGTGCGCACGGCCAACATGAAGATGTTCGACGCCGAGGTTAGAACCCTGGTCGGCATCTTCAACGACGCCTGGAGCGACAATTGGGGCTTCGTGCCTTTCACCCAGGCCGAGATCGACCATGCCTCCAAGGCCTTCGGCCCGGTGATCGTGCCCGAGCTCGCGGTGTTCGTGGAAGTCGACGACGAGGCGGTGGCCTTCATCGTGGCGCTCACCAACCTCAACGAGGCGATCGCGGAGTTCAACGGCGGCCTGAACCCGATCAATCTCGTGAAGCTCCTGTGGCGGTTGAAGATCGCCGGCGTCGGCAGCACGCGCGTGCCGCTGATGGGGGTGAAGAAGAAGTTCCGCAGCCATCCGCTGATGGGGGCGGGGCTCGCCATGATGGCGATCGACCATCTCAGGGCCAACGGCAAGCGGCTGGGCAAGACCAGCGCCGAGCTGGGCTGGATCCTCGAGGACAACAAGGCGACCAACAACATCATCCGCTCGGTCGGCGGGGTGCATTACAAGACCCATCGGATCTACGAGAAGGTCTTGTGAGGCGGCCAGCGTGAGCCATCCGTCGGCCTTCGCGCCGCTGGCCATCCGCGCCTTCCTGGCCCTGTGGACGGCCAATCTTCTGTCCAACACCGGCGGCTGGATGGCGATGACGGGCGCGGCCTGGGAGATGACCAGCCTGACCCCCGAGCCGATCTTCGTGGCTCTGCTTGCGGCGGCCAGCACGCTGCCGATGTTCCTGTTCTGCTTCCCGGCCGGCATCCTGGCCGACCGCTTCGACCGCCGGCTCTACATCATCGGCTGCCAGGTCTGGATGATGGCCGTGGCGGCGACGATGGCCGTGCTGGCCTACGTCGGCCTGCTCGACCACTGGAGCCTTTTGGCGCTCGCCTTCTGCCTGGGCCTGGGCAACGCCATGAACGCCCCGGCCTGGCACGCCATCGTGCCCGAGATCGTCCCTGGCCCGCAGCTGCGGCCAGCGATCGCACTCAACAGCGCGGGCTTCAACCTCGCCCGCACCGTCGGCCCGGTGATCGGGCAGATCCTGCTCAGCCTCGTGGGCGTGTTCCTTCTTTTCGCCATCAACGCCTGCACCTACATCGGCGTCATCCTCGCCATGTCGAGCTGGAAGCGGAGCGCCGAGGCCCGCTCCAGCCAGCGCCGCGAGGGCTTCGTCGAGGCCGCGCGCTCGGGCGTGGCCTTCGTGCGCAACTCGGGCGAGCTCAAGGCCGTCTTCGCCCGCGGCCTCTGCTTCTTCACCCCGGGCATCGCCATCAGCACCCTGCTGCCGGTGATCGGCCGCTTCGAGCTCGGCCTCGACGAGTTCGCCTTCGGCATCCTCTATGGCGTGTTCGGCGTCGGCGCGGTGGCCGCAGCCATGTTGATGCCGCTGATCAACCGCCTGCTCGGCCCCGATCGTGCCAACATCTGGGCGATGGGCGTCCACGCCGCTGCCACATTGGTCGCTGCACTTGCCATGACTCCCTACGTCGTCGGCGCCTGCGTGGCGCTCTCGGGCGCCTGCTGGATCACCGTCATCGCCAACAACGGCGCCTCGGTGCAGATGATCCTCCCCAACTTCATGCGGGCACGAGGCATGGCGGTACACCAGATGGTGTTTTTCGGCTCGATGGTCGCGGGCTCCCTGCTGTGGGGCAAGATCGCCACGATGCTCGGCACGCAGGTCGCGCTGATCCTCTCGGCGGCCTCGCTCGTGCCCTTCACCGTGCTCGCCGCCTGGATCCGACTGCCGCGCTCGACGCTGCCGCGCGCGTGAGTGCATGTGGTCTTTCCAACACAAGACACACAAAAATTTGTCTGTCGGGGCAGAATCTTCTTGTAAGCGCGTCGATTAGTTGTATCTACGGATTCAAGACGCCCAACGCACGTGCCGCTGGCCCATAGTGGTTACGCAACGACGGAAAGTGTTCTTTTTGGCAGCGCCGGCTTCGAGCCGGGTCCGGGAAGGAGCTTCTGATATGTTTGCTTACCGCGCGGGGCGTGCTCCCCGCTATTCCGTCATTTGCCCGGTGAGTTTCGACCGGGCCGCCTCGTTCGATCTTACGCTCCTGCAGCGGACCGAGACCCCGTCGAGTATCGGCTGACGCACGCCGCCCGTCTGGCGCCGTACGTCCCGTTCGAGACTTCCACCGAACCAGCCTTCGACCTGATTGACGGGGAACCCCCCAGCGATGACCGAGCGTATTTTTCGTTATCTCCGAGAGCAGCAGCCCGAGACGCCGTGCCTGGTGATCGACCTCGACGTGGTCGAGAACAATTTCAGGCGCATGCGCGAGCTGCTGCCGGCGGCTCACATCTTCTACGCCGTGAAGGCCAACCCGGCTGCGCAAATCCTGTCGCGCCTGTCGGGGCTCGGCTCCAAGTTCGACACCGCGAGCCGCGGTGAGATCGAGCTCGTCCAGGCGACCGGCGTCAGCATGGACCGCGTCTCCTTCGGCAACACCATCAAGAAGGAAAAGGACATCGCCTGGGCCTACCAGCAGGGCGTGCGCCTGTTCGCCTTCGACAGCGAGGTTGAGCTGCAGAAGCTCAGCCGCGTCGCGCCGGGCGCCCGCGTGTTCTGCCGCGTGCTGGTCGATTGCGGCGGTGCCGAGTGGCCGCTCAGCAAGAAGTTCGGCTGCGCGCCGGAGATGGCCAAGGACCTGCTGCGCAAGGCCAAGGACTGGGGGCTCGACCCCTACGGCATCTCCTTCCATGTCGGCAGCCAGCAAACCGACCTCGAGCAGTGGGACAAGGCCCTGGGCCAGGTCTCGCAGATGTTCTTCGCGCTCGCCGAAGAGGGCGTCGACCTGCGCATGGTCAACCTGGGCGGCGGCTTCCCGGCGCGCTACCGCGCCGAGGTCAACCCGATCGAGGCCTACTGCGAGGCGGTGACCCGCGCGCTGGTGCGCCATTTCGGCAACCGCATGCCCGAGGTCATCATCGAGCCGGGCCGCTCCATGGTGGGCGACGCGGGCGTGATCCAGAGCGAGGTCGTGCTGGTCTCGCGCAAGGCGGCCAACGACCGCAAGCGCTGGGTCTACCTCGACATCGGTAAGTTCTCGGGTCTGGCCGAGACCATGGGCGAGAGCATCAAGTACCGCCTGCGCACGGGCCGTGACGGCACGCGCGTGGGGCCGGTGGTGCTGGCCGGCCCGACCTGCGACTCGGCCGACATCCTCTATGAAAAGACCGAGTACAAGCTGCCGCTGTCGCTGAAACCCGGCGACAAGGTCGAGATCCTGTCGACCGGCGCCTACACCACGACCTACTCGTCGGTCGCCTTCAACGGCTTCGCGCCGCTCAAGGCGGTCTGCATCTAGAATTTCCTCCCCAACTTCGTTGCTACGGATTGGACACATCTCTGAGGGCCCATCCGGCTGCCATTGGGAAGAAGT
>WHTW01000195.1 GCA_009377525.1 Rhodospirillales bacterium | reverse complement strand
GCGAACATACGGGTGTTCGAGCAAGCTCCGGCGGCGGTTAAGCGGCAGAACCGGAAACTTCGCGAGCGATATGGGAAATACTGGCGCCGGCTGCTCTCCTCGGCGCAGCGGTCCGGTGAGATTCGTAGCGACGCCGACGTGTCCGTTCTTCGCCTAGTGCTTCTTGGCGCGATGAACTGGGCGGTCACCTGGTATCGCCCCGATCGGATGCCCATCGCCACTCTGGCCGAGAAATTCTGCGACATTGCGTTACGGGGCGTGGAAGGTAGCGACGGCGAACGCACAAACCACTTGCCGTAGACCTTCGCCTCAGCGATCGGCCGTTTCTCCGCTGAAGAACCGGGACAGTGATCAACGCAGACCAATATCTCGATCAAAGAGATCGGGAACCTGAGACCAATATTTTGAACACGAAGCTTGGACCGTCGTATCGAAGCGTTCGACGACGAGTTCGCTGCCCTGGCCAAGACTGACGAGGCCGCCCGACGCCTGGTGAGTATCCCCGGTATTGGCGTGTTGAACGCAACAGCTCCGGTGGCGGCGATCGGCAACGGCACCACATTCGTCCGTGGCCGCGACTTTGCGGCCTGGCTTGGGTTGGTGCCACGGCAGATGACGACAGGTGGCAAGCCGCGACTGCTGGGGATCAGCAAGCGAGGGAACAAGTATCTGCGCAAGCTGCTCGTCCACGGTGCCCGGGCGGCCTTGTCCACACTATCGGCGAGCCCGACGCCGATTGGGCAATGGCTCCAGGGCCTCATGGCGCGCGCAAGAACGTTGTCGTCGTTGCGCTGGCCAACGAGCTGGCCCGGATCATGTGGGCAGTGCTACGCCACGGCGGGATCTACAATGCTGCCGCCGTGAGAGCGATCTGATTGAGATTGGCCGGCCGCGCTGACCGGCGCGGGCAGCTGACGAGCTCTGTGGGTGGTGGAAACGAGATGGCCTGACAGTCGAACCGGTGTTCTGGCAATCTGATACCGAAAATGGCGACCACACACCGCTATAGTTATGAGGACCAGAACGCGCAAAACTCCTAGTCGGGGCTAGACCCACAGGCCGGATACGTTGATGCAGACCGCCAAGAGCCAAATCACTGAAACTGCTTGCCGACAGGGCGGGCCATACGTTCTGGCAGGTACAGCGGGCGCGTCCACCTCATGCTCCGGCGTTGACAGTCAGACATGGAAGAAGCGACTTAGGCGGGCGGAGCGGACCCCGTCTATGTTCAACAATTCCTTATAGAAGTCGTTCACGATGACCCAACGAAATCTAATCCGGGCGACGCACGCGCCGCCGCAGTTGCGTTCTAGGCGAGGCGGCGCACGGGAGCCCGCCGACCGGCTCGGCATCCAGTCGATCGAGGTCGGCGTGCGGCTGCTCGATGTGCTGGCGGCGGCGAGCGGCCCGATGACCCTGCGCGACCTTGGGATCGCCGCCGATATGTCGTCAAGCAAGGCGCGACGCTATCTCGTCAGCCTTATCAAATGCGGCATGGTCGAGCAGGACCCGACGACCAGCCGCTACGATTTAGGCGAAATGTCCCTCCGGGTCGGGCTCGCTGCCCTCAACCGCAGCAGCAGCGTGCGCGAGGCAACGCTCGCGACTATCGAACTCAGCAGGGTAACGGATGAGACCGTGGCGCTGTCGGTCTGGGGTGAGCACGGCCCGACCATCATCAGCTGGTACGATAGCAGCAACGTGGTAATCTGCAACCTCAGCGTAGGCTCGGTGCTGCCGCTTCTGCGCAGCGCCACCGGGCGCGTGTTCCTCGCCTTCCTACCCCGCGGTGTAACGCGGCCGCAGATCGACCGGGAGCTGGCCGCGGACCCTAGGGTCGCGCTTATCGGCATCAAGTCCAGGGCCGACATCGACCGGATCGTCGCTCAAGTCCGCCGCCGCCGCCTCGGGGTCACGCGCGGCGACTTCCTGCCCGGGCTGAGCGCCGTTGCCGCCCCGATCTTCGACTCGCAAGGGCGGTTGGTTGCCGTCTTGGCCATGCTTGGCGTCCAAGGCCGCTTCGAGAATCCGGAGCCGAGCTCGCACGTGGCGCAGCTTAAGAAAGCCGCCGAGACCGTCTCGCGCAAGCTGGGCTTCACAGGTGCCGGCGCGGGCGCCGCCTTCATCGAGTGGCGAGAGAGCGCCGACGGCGAGGCGGACCCATCCGGTCCGCTCCCGCCGGCGCTGGCCGGTTAGGCATTCTGTATTGATAAATGTGTTGAACAATGCGAAACGGTTCGTGTAAGTGAACGAGGGACCAGGAATGAGATAATGAGCATGGTCGGTGGATGCACAGGTAGTCGGGCGGGCGGGATACGCCTCGGCGCCGGATGGACGAGGGCGGAGGCCTGAGCCTCAGTGCAGATATGCCTCCAAATCTTCTTCGATTCGCTTTTGCTGATCGGCCTCTACAGCATTGGAGCGCTCGGCTTCGCACTGATCTGGGGTGTCCTCAACGTCCTTAATATCGCGCATGGTGCCTTCATCATGCTGGGCGGCTATCTGACCTTCCTTCTCTGGCGGAACGGTCTCGATCCGCTGCTCGCGATCCCAGCCACCATGGCCGCGCTCTTTGCCGTCGGTTGGCTAATTCAACGTTTCCTGATCGACTACGTCGTGAGCGGGCCGCATTCGTTGGGGATCGCACTCACCTACGGGCTGAACCTCGTGCTGATCGGACTCGCGCTCTACTTCTTCACGGCCGAATACCGCAGCATCAACCTGCCCCCCTATTTGCGCGGTTACGTCGACATCGGAGGTGCCAAGCTCACCTACGTGCGGATCGTCATCATGCTTATCGCGTTTTTCCTCACGGCTTGCGTATGGTGGTTCATGGACCGGACCGAACTCGGCGCGGCGATCCGAGCGACCCGCCTTGACATGGAGGCGGCCCGTCTCGTGGGCATCAAGGTTCGCACGATCTTCGACCTGACCACCGGTATCTCGGCGATGCTCGCCGGGGCGATGGGCGGCCTCATCGCTCTCCTCCACAGCGCCAGCCCTGCCATGGGAGACCAGTATCTTCTCCAGGTGCTGATCGTCACTGTTCTCGGCGGACTCGGCAGCATCGCGGGGCCGATGCTGGGTGCCCTCGTCCTCGGGATCTCGACTAGCCTCGTCTCCAACCTGTGGGGCGCCACATACAGCACTCTGGTCGGCGCCACTCTCGTCCTGCTGGTGCTCGTGCTAAAGCCTTCAGGCTTGCGCGGGCGGGCGTTCTACGAGGCCTGAGGTGGCGGTGGCCCGAACCGAATCGTTAGGGCGCATGGAGCGCAGCCGCATGCCGCTTTCGGCGGCGCGCGATCGAGATGGCATCGTCCTCGCGCTCCTCGTCCTCGGCGCGTGCTGCCTCCCCCTCGTCTTCGGGGCCTACGGATTGCGTGTCGCGACGATGGTCGCGATGTACGTTGCGCTTGCGCAGTCCTGGAACCTCATCGGGGGATACACCGGCCTCATCTCCCTGGCGCAGCCGGCGTTCTTCGGCTCGGGCGCGATCGCTGCCTTGATTTTTCTCGTCAACGGCGCTCCGGTGTGGCTCGCGGTGCTGGGGTCGCTCGGCGTCTCGCTGGCGATCGCCGTCATGGTGGGCGCGCCGACGCTACGCCTCGTCGGCCACTACTTCGTAGTGGCCACGCTCCTTGTCTCCGAGGCGTTACGTAACCTCGTCCTCAATCTCAACGCTTTCAACTTCAATGGCGGGATATCGGTCAACATCGTCAGCAAAGTTGGCCTGACCGCGCTCTCGCCAACCACCTACAATCAAGTCTTTTATTACGTGATGCTGGGGCTCGCTACGACGGCGATGCTGGCGATCTTTGCCCTCGAGCGCTCTAAATGGGGGCTCGCACTCCGAGCCATCCGAGACAATCAGCGCGCCGCTTCCGCGTTGGGGGTCGCGGCGACGCGGCTCAAGATCGCCGTGGTTCTCGCGAGCGCGGCCTTGGTCTCGCTGGTCGGCACGGCCTGGGCGTTCTGGATCGGCACTGTCGAGACCAACGAGGCCTTCAGTCTCACCCTCACCTTCGAAATCATCGTGATGGTGTTCCTGGGCGGTCGCGGGACGCTGTGGGGACCGCTGCTCGGGGTTCTGGTGGTGCTGTTCATCAACGAGACGATCGGCGTCGAGCTCGCCGAGATCACGCAGGTTGTCTCGGGTGTCATCGTCGTTCTGGTCGTGCTGCTGCAGCCCGATGGCCTCATTCAGATCTTTCGTCAGGGGCCACGCGCCTTCGCGCCAAAGACTCTCGCCGCCAATTTGCGGCGGTATCGCGTTCGATGAGCGCGGACATCCTCGCTGTCGCTGGGCTGGCGAAGCATTTCGGTGGGCTTCGCGCGGTCGACGGCGTCGACCTCGCGGTGCGCCGAGGTGAGATCGTTGGCCTCATCGGCCCGAACGGTGCCGGGAAGACAACCTTCGTCGACCTGCTGACGGGCAGCGAGCCGCCGACCGGGGGGCGCATCACCTATCGCGGGACCGACATCACGTCACTGTCTGCACACGAGCGCAGCCGGATGGGGCTCGCCCGCACCTTCCAGGTGCCGCGCCCGTTCGGTGACCTGACGATCCGCGAGAACGTGCTGGTCGGAGCGCTCTTCGGGCGCGGCGAGCGGCGCGGCGGCCGGCCCGAGGCGCTGGACCTCGCCAACAGATGCCTGGAGCGCGCCGGACTCTCGGCGGTTGCCGACCAGAGCACAGGATCGCTCTCCACCGCCGGGCTGAAGCGGCTCGAAGTTGCGCGCTGCCTCGCGGCGGAGCCGGACCTCCTCTTCCTCGACGAGCCGCTGGGCGGCCTCAATCCGACTGAAGTAAAGGACGCGCTCGGACTGATCCGTGGCCTCAACGACAGCGGGATCACGATCGTCTTCATCGAGCACATCATTCCGGCCGTGATGTCCCTCTGTCACCGCGTCGTGGTGCTGGCAAGCGGCCGCAAGCTCGCAGACGGCGACCCCAGTGAGATCGTCGCAAACCCAGAGGTCCAGCGCGCCTATCTCGGCGACGTCAAGGCGGCGGTGCGGCGGTTCGGCGCCAGACGGCGCGCAGCCACCCGACCAGGAGGCGCGGCGTGATGGGAGCGTCTCCTGTCTCGCCCGGCGCGCCCGACGCCTCGGCCCTTCTCAGCGTCCGCGGGCTGGACGGCGGCCACGGGCCGATCCAGGTCCTTGCCGACATCTCGTTCGACGTGCGCGAAGGCGAGGTCATGGCGATCATCGGCGCCAACGGCGCCGGCAAGACCACGCTGCTGCGGATCCTCTCGGGCCTCATCCAGCCGATGCGCGGAAGCATCCGGTTCGCCGGCCGGGAGATCGCCGGCAGCAGCAGCGACGAGATCGTAGGCCTCGGGCTCTGCCAGGCGCCGGAAGGTCGTCGCCTTTTCTCCGGCCTCACCGTCGAGGAGAATCTCCGCCTCGGGAGCTTCCGGCGGCGCGACAAGTCCCGGCGCGTGGTTGCCGATGCGCTCGATCAGGTGTTCGCGTATTTCCCTCGCCTCGCCGAGCGGCGCGGCCAGCTCGCGGGCACCATGTCGGGCGGCGAGCAGCAGATGTGCGCCATCGGACGCGCTTTGATGGCGGGGCCGCGCCTTCTCGCCATCGACGAGCTCTCGCTCGGCCTCGCGCCGGTCATCGTCGAGGAGCTTGTCGCCATACTCTACGACATTCACGAAGCTGGAACGACCGTGCTGCTCGTCGAACAGGACGTCTCGGTGGCGCTCGGCGTCGCCGATCGCGCCCTCGTCATGCAGAGTGGCAAGATCGTGTTACAGAGCTCGCCCGACGAGCTCCTCGCCGACGACGCTATCATCAAAAGCTACCTAGGAGGGTGAGATGAGGACAGAAAACATCGTGAACAGGCGGAAGATTCTGAAGGCCGGCGGCGCCGCGGCGGCGCTGGGCTCGACGGGGCTTCTCTCGGCCCCGGCGGTATGGGGCCAAGGCAAGACTGGCGTGCTGAAGCTCGCCTCGGTCAACAGCATGAGCGGCGGATTCGCGCGCTACGGCCAGGAGATCCAGCGCGGCGTCGAACTCGCGATCGAGGTGGTCAACCAGAAGGGCGTCGAGATCGGCGGGACCCGCTACACGATCCAGCAGCAGATCTACGACGACAAGACCGACGCCAGCACCGAGGCGAAGCTTGTTGAAAAGGCCGTCACCAATGACGGCTGCACCATCGTGCTGGCGGGTCTTGGCAGCGTCCTGGTGAAGGCTTCGATCGCCGTCGCGCAGCGTCTGCAGTTCCCGATGATGACGCACTGGGCGCAAATCGACGGCGTCTTCGCCGGGCAGAAGGGAAATCCATTCCTCTATGGGGCGATGCCTCCGTTCAGCCGCTACTACACGCGTATCTCGGAGATGGCGACAAAGCTCGACAATCCGAAGATCAAGAAGGCGGTGATGATCACGCCGAATGACGAGCTCGGCGTCTTTACGTCGCGGGACTATTTCCCCAGCGATCTCAAGGCAGCCGGTATCGAACTTGCCGGCGTCGAGTTCTTTCCTCCCAAGACACAGGAATATGGCCCGGCGCTCGACCGTCTGCGGCGCCTCAACGCCGAGATGCTGGTCATCAACTGCTACACGCCCGACATCCTCGGCGTCTTCAAGGAGATGCAAGCCGTCAACTACTTCCCGCCGATGATTGTCGTCGAGGCGCCGACGAGCCTGCGCGACGGTATCGGCGACGCCATCAACGGCGTCTTCGCACCGAGCTTCTGGGACCCGACGCTCGACAAGACAAAGGACAACTACATCGGCACCAGCCGCGACTTCGTCCGCCTCTACAAGGCGAAATACAACCAGGATCCGCCGGACTTCGTCGCGGCCTGCGGCGCCAACAACGTTGTCATTTACGCCGAGGTGCTCAAGGCGGCGGGCAAGGTTAACGATCCCAAGGCGATCAACGAGGCCTTCCGGGCGTTGAACGCCGAGACCTTCTTCTCGAAGGTGAAGTTCGGCGACGATGGCCTCAATCGCGAAGGCCCAGTCTATCCGTCGCAGTTCCAGGCCGGATCGGCACAGCCCAAGCTGGTTTATCCGCCCGACGTCGCCACCGCGAAGCCGATCCACCCCTATCCCGGCTACAAGAAGGGCTGAGGCCGGAGGGGGCCGCGCTCCGGCGCAGCCCCCCCTCAGCGTGGTTTAAGAGTTGCACAATAGTAAGCTCATTGCATAATGAGGCACGCGCGGTATTGTCCGAGCACCTGAGATGCATAGGAGGACCGTCAGGATGAGCGCTGCGGGACAAAGCAATGGATACGGCGGCTGGGCCGAACTCGCGGCAACGCGCGCCGAGCTGAAGCGGGCGCGCCACGCGCCAGGACGCATCTATGCCTCGCCCGAGATTTATCAGCGCGAGATCGAGTCGTGCTTCATGCAGGACTGGCTCTACGCAGGCCGGGTCGAGGAGGTCGCCAATCCCGGCGACTACATGGCGATACGGCTGGTCGAACAGCCGGTCGTCATCGCCCGGGACAAGATGGGCGCGCTCCACGCCTCGTACAATATGTGCGCGCACCGCGGCGTCGAGGTCGCCTACGGCTCCGGCAACACGCGGTCGTTCAAATGTCCCTATCACGGCTGGGTCTATGATCTCTCGGGCGAGCTGACCGGCGCCGCCTACATGAAGGAGAGCGACGGCTTCGACCAGGCCTCCTGCCGCCTGAAGCCCGTTCGACTCGACACATGGCGCGGCAACCTGTTCATCAGTTTCAATCCGGACGCGCGCCCGCTCTCCGAGTTCGTCGCCGAATTCGAGAAGGACTTCGCATTTCTCGGCTGGGAGAAGTGCCGGCTCGGCAACAAGATCAGGCTCGAGCTCGACTGCAACTGGAAGTTCTTCCACGAGAACTTGATGGATTTCTACCATGTGGGCGTGCTGCACGCGAAATCGTTCGGCGCGAAGTTCTCGTGGACCGACGACAACGTTCGTTTGAAAGATGACGGTGGCCTGTCGATTTTCTACAAGGCCGGACCGCCGACCCCGGGCGCGGAGCCGCTTCTCGGCAAGATGCCCTGGCTCGAGCACGAGGAGCACAGCTTCGCCTGCACTGGCCTCCTGCCGCCGAATTTCACCTTCTTCGGCCGTATCGATTGCATTCGGCCGATGATCGCCTGGCCGCTCGGACCCAACAAATGCGAGGTCCTTATCTACCATCTCTTTCCCGAGGAGTTCTTCCAGCGCCCCGGCTTCGATGAGACACTCAAGGTCTACCGAGAGTACCAGATCGCGGTGCTCGAGGAGGACCGGACAATGATCGAATCGATGCAGCGCGCCATGGCGCTGCCGGTATATGAGCCGGGTCCGATGTCGGTGCTCGAGAAGGCGCTCCACCACTACGTCAACAGCCGGATCGCCCGGATCTTTCCCGAGGACGAGGCCAAGAAGGCGGCCGAGTGATGCTGCCCTCCTCCCGCCTCGCCCCCGAGCTCGCCGGCGCCGCCGACAAGCTGGTCCGCGACTACATGGCCGTGCGCGCCGACGAGAGCGTGCTCATCACCGCCGACACCGCCACCGACATGGCCGCGGTCGAGGCGGTTATGAACAGCGCCGACGCAGCGGGCGCCCGGCCCGCCTTGATGGTGATTCCGCAGCTCCCGTTCCAGGGCGCACTCGCCGATCCCTACATCGCGCCGCCGCTCGCGGCGGCCGCCATGTCGTGCGACGTCTGGCTCGACTTCACCTTTCCCTATCTCGCCGGCAGCCACGTTCAGGACGAGGCACTCAAGACCGGCAAGGTGCGGTACCTGCTCGGCGGCGACATGGGGAGCGGCGGGCTCGCGCGACTGTTCGGCAAGGTCGACCTCGACCGCTACTACGAGGTCCACCGCGCCTTCGACGAGATCGTCACCGGCTCGATCGGCAAGACCGTGCGCATCACCAATGCGCTTGGCAGCGACGTCTCGTTCGCGTTGGCGAAGCCCGGCTTCGCCAAGCCGCGCCGCGGCGACAAGCCGGGAATGTACCTCGTGCCGGGCTCCTGCACGATGTTTCCCGAGCGGGAGACGGTACGCGGCGTCATCACCGTCGGCGCAGCCTTCCACGAGTACTACACGCCCCTCGCGCCGCCGCTCACGCTGCACCTTGACGGCAAGGTCCGCGAGCTGAGCGGCGGCGGTGCCGACCGCAAGATCATGGACCGCGCGCTCCGCCGCGCCGGCGGCGGCGAATACGGCTACGTCATCCATTTCACCCACGGGATCCATCCCGCGGCCCGGCTCACCGGACGCTCCTTCATCGAGGACATGCGCGTCACCGGCAACAACGCAGTCGGCCTCGGCCTGCCTTGGTGGGTTCCGGGCGGCGGCGAAAACCACCCCGACGCCATCCTGTCGGAGCAATCCATCTGGATCGATGACGAGAAGCTCGTCGAGGACGGCGCCTTCATCGCACCGGCGCTCTTGGCCAAGCTGGGCGCGGAACTCGCCCCGCTCTACTCGTGAGGAGAGCTAAAGCATGAAGCCGGCGCCATTCGAGTTTTTTGCGCCCCGAACCCGCGAGGAGGTGCTCGAGCTTCTCGCCCGCTACGGTGACGATGCACGCATCCTCTCCGGCGGTCAGAGCCTCGTGCCCCTGATGAACATGCGGATCGTCCAGCCGCGCATTCTCATCAGCATCAACAAGTGCCCGGAACTCTCCTACATCCGGCGTTCCGACGGCCACCTCGCCTGCGGCGCGCTGACCCGGCAGGCCGAGGCGGAAGACTCCGCGGAGGTGCGGAGCGCCTGCCCGCTTCTCTCCGAAGCGATGCCCCTGGTGGGCGGGGCCGCCAACCGCAATCGGGGCACGGTCTGCGGCAGCATGGCGCACGCCGATCCGCTGGCCGAGCCGCCGGCCGTGGCCGTTGCGCTTGAGGCCGAGATGGTGGTGGGGAGCGCCGGGGGGCGCCGGATCCTGCCAGCCGAAGCATTCTTCGTTTCGGAGTTGACGAACGCAATGGCCCCCGGCGAGATGCTGGAAGAGGTGCGTTTCCCTGCCAGGCGCGATGCGCGCGCTGCCTTCGTCGAGATCGCCAACCGGCAACATGGATTCGCCGTGGTCGGCGTCGCGGCCCAGCTGGAGATGGACACGGCCGGACTCTGCCGCAGCGCGCGGCTCGCGGCCATCGGCGTGGGTCCGACGCCCGCGCGGTTGCGTGCCGCCGAGCGTGTTCTTGAAGGGCAGGCGGTCACCGACCTGACCTTGAAGCACGTCGCCGAGGCCGCACGAGAGACGATCGAGCCGGTCGGCAGCTTTCATGCCGACGCCGCATACCGGCTGCACATGGCGGGCGTGCTTGCGCGGCGCGCCGTCGCGCAGGCCATGGGCTCAGGCCAGCGAGGAGCGTGAGAATGTCTCAGAAAGTTTCCGTCCGGCTGACGGTCAACGGCAAGGCGTACGAGCGCAGGGTCGAGCCGCGATACCTCCTCGCCGATTTCCTGCGCCACGAGATCGGGCTCAAGGGGACTCATATCGGCTGCGAGCACGGCGTCTGCGGCGCCTGCACGGTGATGATCGACGGGCGGACCGCGCGGAGCTGCCTTCACTTCGCCGCCGCCGTCGACGGCGCCGAGATCACCACTGTCGAAGGCCTCGCCAGCGAGGACCGGCTGAACCCGATTCAGCAGGCCTTTCACGAGCATCACGCGCTTCAATGCGGCTATTGCACGCCGGGATTCCTGATGACCGTCACCGAATTCCTCCAGCGCAACCCCAGCCCCTCGAGGGACGAGATCCGGATCGCGCTTACCAACAACATCTGCCGCTGCACCGGCTACGCGAACATCATCGAGGCCGTCGCCGCCGCGGCGGACGCGATGCGCGGCCAGGCGGGGAGGTCCTGACGATGGCCGCTTCGACCACCGCCGCCGGCGGCTACATCGGACAATCGATACTACGCCGCGAGGACGCATACCTGCTGCGTGGACATGGCCGTTTCATCGACGACCTCTCGGAATCGCGCGACCAGGTCCATCTCGGGTTCGTCATGAGCCCGCATGCGCACGCACGCATTCTCGCCGTCGACACGGCGGCAGCCAAGGCGCTGCCGGGCGTCATCGACGTGCTGACCGGGGCCGATCTCGCCAAGATCACCAAGCCTATGTGCACTGAGATTGATTTTCCCGGCTACGTGCGCAACGAGCGCCCAGTCATCGCCATCGACAAGGTCCGCTTCGTCGGCGAACAGATCGCCGTAGTGCTGGCGGAGTCCCCCTACATCGCCCAGGATGCGATCGACCTCGTTCATGTCGAATATGAGCCGCTGCCTGTCTCGGCCGATCTCGATGCTGCCCGACAGGCCGGGGCGCCGTTGGTCCACGACCATATCGAGCGGAACACGATCTTCCAGGCCAAGTTCAAGACGGAGAACTTCGACGAGGAGTTCGCCAAAGGCGAGTTCGTCCTCAAGGAGCGCTTCCGCAGCGGACGGGTGGCCGGTGTGCCGATCGAGCCGCGGGGCTGCCTCGCGATCCCCGATCATGTCGGCGACTCGCTCATCTTCTACTCCTCCACGCAGATCCCGCATCTCCTGCGCACTAAGCTCTCGCTTTGCATCGGCTGTCCAGAGCCGCGCATTCGGGTCGTAGTGCCGGAGGTCGGCGGCGGATTCGGCACCAAGGCGCAGGTCTATCCCGAGGAGATCGTCACCGCGGCGCTCGCTCTCAAGTACCGGCGCCCTGTCAAATGGATCCAGGATCGCCGCGAGGAGCTCCTGACCAGCATCCATGCGCGCGACCACCGTTACGATATCGAGGTCGCCTTCAATCGGGACGGCGTTATCCAGGCGGTTCAGGTCGAGCTGTTGACCAATGCCGGCGCCTATTCGAGCTATCCGTTCGGCTGCACGCTGGAGCCGACCGGCGGGGCGCGCATGCTGGTCGGGCCTTACAGGATCCGGAACTACGCGTACCAGGCCTATGCCGTCGCGACCCACACCTGTCCTTCGGGCGCGTATCGCGGCGTGGCGCAGCCGACCTGCTTCCTGACCATCGAAGGCATGATGGACCGCATCGGACGCAAGCTCGGAATCGATCCAGCCGAGGTGCGGCTGCGCAACATAATCCCGACACGAGAACTCCCCTGGGTCAACGCGGTGGGCGTCCGCTACGACACCGGTTCTTATGAGGAATCCCTTCGCCGCGCCTTGGAGAGCGTCGGCTACGACGCGTTCCGGAAAGCGCAGCCCAAGGATCGTCTAGTCGACGGCAAATACCGAGGCGTCGGCATCTGCTGTTTCACCGAGATCTCAGGAACCGGCACGCCGGGTTGGCGCGCGCGCGGCCTCGTGCATCTCCCCGGATTCGACAGCGCTCTCATTCGCGTGGAGCCCACGGGGAAGGTGACCGCCTATATGAGTCACGCAAACGGCGGTCAGGGCCACTTGACGACCTTTGCGCAAATCGTAGCCGAGAAGGTGGGCGCGCGATTCGAGGACGTGACGATCATCGAGGGCGACACGGCGGTCTCACCCTACGGAACCAATACGTTTGCGAGCCGGAGCGCGGTGACGGGCGGCGGCGCTGCGATCCGAGCCTCGGGCAAGATCGCCGAGAAGATGAAGCGCATCGCCGGCCATCTACTGGAAGCCTCAGCGCAGGACATCGTCCTTGCCGGCGGGCAGGCCAGCGTGGTGGGGGTGCCGGGCATGGCGGTCTCGTTCCAGGACATCGCCAAGACTGCCTACTCCATGAACAACCGAGGCCTTCCGGCCGGCGAGGAATTCGGGATCGAAGCCAACGACTATTACGACCCGCCACTCGCGACGATGGCGAACGCCGTTCATATCGCGACGGTGGCCGTGGACGCCGAGGACGGGCGAGTCACGATCGAGCGCTACGTCGTGGTTCACGATTGTGGGCGGATCATCAATCCCGTCATCGTCAATGGGCAGATTCAGGGCGGCACTGCTCAAGGGCTCGGCGAGGCACTGATGGAGGAGCTCGTCTATGACGCGGAAGGCCAGCTGTTGAACGCCAACCTTCTCGACTACCTCCTGCCGACGGCGCTCGACGTTCCCGATTACGAGATCGACCACATCGAATCACCCAGCATTGACACGGTGGGTGGCTTCAAGGGCGTGGGCGAAGGGGGCGTCATCGGCGCCGTTCCCGCGATCGCCAATGCGGTGGCCGACGCGCTGTCCGGGATCGGCGTCAATATCAACCGCATTCCCCTCCGCCCAAGCTATCTCTCAGGCCTCATCCACGAGGCGGGGATAATGGCTTCCTAGCGGCGCTCGGCGTCGACGCTCCGTGCATCGTCGCCGAAACGACCCGCCCGGCTGGGTGCTCGAACAACAAAGGGATCCCGATTTCTTTGACCTA
>WHTW01000194.1 GCA_009377525.1 Rhodospirillales bacterium | reverse complement strand
GCCCGACCAGCCGTTGGGGTTGGTGATGGCCTCGGCCGAGAAATCGCCACCCTGCTTCAGCCGCGCCAGGTGGCCCGCCAGCGACACGCCGTCATAGGCGAGCGTCGCCAGGCGATGCGGCGGCCGGCCGTAGGTCGACAGGAACCGCCGCTCGAAGTCGGCCCGCTTGGCCGGGTCGGGCGCGGCATACCAGGCGCCGCGCAGCATGACCTCCGAGCCGATATTGGGCACGTCCCACACGCCGGTGCCGATCAACTGCACGGACTTGTTGTCGATTCCGGCCGCCGTCAACGCGGCCAGGGCTGCCGAGAGCCGCGGCGGCGCCACCGGCACCAGCACGGCGAGCTTGTCCTCGCCCCGGGAGGCTTCGGCCAGCCGTCGCGCCGGCGTGTTGAGATCGGCGCTGTTGGGGTCGAACAGCTCGACCGCGGCCACCTTGCCGCCGCGGATCGTGACCTGGCTCTCCATGGTCTGGACCATCTGCTGGCCGTACGACGTTTGCGGTGCGAAGGCGGCGAAGCGTTTGATGCCTGCGTCGACGGCGTGGTCGACGACGCGGCGCACCTGGGGTGGGGCGGCAATGCCCATGATCCAGACGCCACGCTGGGCGGCCTGCTCGTCGTTGGAGAACGACACGACATTGGCCCCGCCCTGCGCCACCAGGGGTGCCAGCGCAGTGGCCGAGGTGCCGAACAACGGCCCCAGCACCAATGCGGCGCCGTCGATGCGGGCCTTGCGGTAGGCCTCGACGGCGGTATCCGCAGTGTCGCCGCTGTCATAGGCGGCCAGCGCCAGCTCCTTGGCGCCGGTGTCGAACAGGGCCATTTCGGCGGCCTGCTGCAGGGACTGGCCGATCGGCGCGGCCCGGCCGCTGAGCGGCAGCAGGAGCGCGATGCGCATCTTGCCCGAGGCCGTGACCGGCGAACCGGCCGCCGTCGTGGTCGTGGACAGCGCAGTCGGCGTGCTAGTCTTGGGTGGCCCGCCACAGGCCGCCAGCAGGAAGGCCGCGGCGGCAAGCACGAATAGAGACTGGCGCATCGGCACGAAACTCCGGCGAACGGCTGCAGATGGACGTGGACGAACGGTCACAAGCTAGCGATGGGCAGGCGCCGCGTAAACCGCCGCTGGCGGCCGGCCTGCATATTGTTGCCACGCCGATCGGCAATATGCGTGACATCACGCTGCGTGCACTCGATGTTCTGCATGCCGCCGATCTGATCGCCTGCGAGGACACCCGCGTGTTCGCCAAGCTTGCCGGCCACTACGGCATTTCCGCACCCACCGTGGCCTACAGCGACGCCACCCAGGACGCCAACGAGCCCAGGATCGTGCGCGCCCTGGAAGCGGGCAAGCGGGTGGCGCTGGTGTCGGATGCCGGCATGCCGCTGATCTCCGATCCGGGTTATCGCCTGGTCCGTGCAGCCCTGGCCCGCGGCCTTGCCGTGACATCAGCGCCCGGCCCCTCCGCCGTGCCGATGGCGCTGGCGCTGTCGGGCCTGCCGACCGACCGCTTCTTCTTCGGCGGCTTCCTGCCGGCCAAGGAGGGAGAGCGCCGCCGCGCGATCGGCGCGGTGGCGTCGCTGCCGGCGACGCTGGTGTTCTTCGAGGCGCCGCATCGGCTCACCGTATCGCTGGCCGACCTTGCCGAGCTGCTGGGTGCGCGCCCGGCCGCGGTGGCGCGCGAGCTCACCAAGCTGTTCGAGGAAGTGCGCCGCGACTCCTTGAGCGAGCTTGCCGCGCACTACGCCCGCCATCCCGACGTCAAGGGCGAGATCGCCATCGTGATCGGCGCGCCCGGCGAGGAGGCCGCCCCGCAGGCCGGCGTGCTCGACGAGGCGCTGCGCACCGCGCTCGCCGGCGCCTCGGTCAAGGACGCGGCGGCCGAGGTCGCGGCCCGCTATGGGCTGAAGCGCCGCGAGGTCTATGCCCGCGCGCTGGAACTGAGGCGCGAGGCCCCTACCATGAAGACGACGTCATGACGATCCAGGCGCGCCAGGCGGCCCATCGGCTGGGCCATGTCGCCGAATGGCGCGCCGTGTGGCGTCTGCGGCTGGCCGGCTATTCGGTGCTGGCGCGGCGCTACAAGACCAAGCTCGGCGAGATCGACATCGTGGTCCGGCGCGGCGGCGTGCTCGCCTTCGTCGAGGTCAAGGCGCGCGCCGACTACGTCACCGCGACCGACGCCCTGGGCAGCCGCCAGTTCGGGCGCGTGGCGCGCGCGGCAAGCCTCTACCTGGCGCGCCATCCGCACTATGCCGCCCATTCGGTGCGCTTCGACGCCGTGCTGGTGGGCGGCCCTCTCTTGCGCCATTTCTGGCCGCGCCATCTGCCCGACGTCTGGCGGCCGCCGGAGTGATGCCCGGAGCGATGATTGGCCCAGTCTGAAGGCAAGCTGGCGCGCCTCGGCGATCTTTGCGCCGGCGATGGACAGCGTCTCGACCTTCTCGAGGCGGCGCTGACGCTGAGCGTGCTGCGTCGCACCGAGCTGGTCGATCTTGCGCCGTTCCGCCAGCATGTCGTGTCGATGGCGTCCGATCTCGCCGACCTGGTGCGCCGCCGCGGCGCCTCGCCAGACGCGCTCGCCGAGGTGATCGCGCGTTCCTATGGCTATCGCGGCGACACCGAGTCCTACGACGACCTGCAGAATGCCGACCTCGTGCGCGTCATCGAGCGGCGCAAGGGCCTGCCGGTGGCGCTGTCGATCCTCTATCTCGACGTCGCCCGCCGCCAGGGCTGGGAAGCCGAGGGCCTGGCCTTCCCGGCGCATTTCCTGATCCGGATCGGCATCGACGGCGCGCGGCACGTGGTCGATCCCTTTCATGACGGCGCGGTGCGCGACGCCGCCGACCTGCGCGGCCTGCTGCGCCGAGTGCTGGGGCCCGAGGCCGAGCTGCAGTCCCAGCATTTCGATCCGGTGTCGGACCGCGACGTGCTGCTGCGGCTGGAGAACAACGTCCGTCTGCGGCTGGCCAATCGCGAGGACTGGCCCACCGCCGCGCAGTCGCTGGACCGCATGCTGGCGATCGCGCCGGACCGGCCGGAGCTCCTGCTCGAGGCCGGCCAGCTCAATGCGCGGCTGGACAAGCGACGCGCGGCCATTGCGGCGTTCGAGCGCTTTCTCGATATCGAGGGCGCGGCCGGCGATCCGGCGGTGCGCGAGCGCGTGTCGAGCCTGTTGCAGGAACTGCGCCGTGGGCTTAACTGACCTCCGGCTATGATGAACATCGCGTCGCTTCGGCACAAACACCTCACCCTGAGGAGCATCGCGCAGCTGCGCACGGCTCCTCAGGGTGAGGTGGTGCGCTTGCATGACGCCAAAATCTACCTCGATAGGAATCTCTCACCATGAAGCTGAACGTCGCCATCCAGATGGACCATGTGTCGAGCATCGACATCGATGGCGATTCGACCTTCGTGCTGGGCCTGGAGGCCGAGCGGCGCGGTTATGCAGTCTGGCACTACACGCCGCCGGACCTGATCTTCCGCGACCGCAAGGTGCTGGCCCGCGCCCAGCCGATGAAGCTGCGGCGCGAGAAGGGCAACCATTTCACCCTGGGCGCGCCCGAGATGCTCGACCTCGCTACGCTGGACGTGGTGCTGCTGCGCCAGGATCCGCCGTTCGACATGTCCTACATCACGACCACCCACATCCTGGAGCACATCCATCCCAAGACGCTGGTGGTCAACGACCCGGCGAGCGTGCGCAATGCGCCGGAGAAGCTGTTCGTGACGCACTTCGACAACGTCATGCCGCCCACCCTGATCTGCTCCGACGCGCGCGCCATCCGCGAGTTCCGCGACGAGCACAAGGACATCATCCTGAAGCCGTTGTTCGGCAACGGCGGCGCCGGCGTGTTCCGCGTGCGACCCGACGACGAGAACTTCAATTCGCTGCTCGAGATGTTCTCCCAGCGCAGCCGCGAGCCGGTGATCGCCCAGCGCTACCTGCCCGAGGTGCGCCAGGGCGACAAGCGCATCATCCTGATCGACGGCAAGGCGGTTGGCGTCATCAACCGCGTGCCGGCCGAGGGCGAGTCGCGCTCGAACATGCATGTCGGCGGCAAGGCGGTGAAGGATGTGCTCAGCAAGCGCGACCAGGAGCTGTGCGACATCATCGGGCCGGAGCTCGCCAGGCGTGGCCTGCTGTTCGTCGGCATCGACGTGATCGGCGACTATCTCACCGAGATCAACGTCACCTCGCCGACCGGCCTGCAGCAGATCAACCGCTTTGACGGCGTCGTGCTCGAGGCGCAGATCTGGGACGCCATCGAGGCACGCTATCAGGCAACACGGAGGGGCGGATGAAACGCCGAGACTTCCTGGCACTGACTTTAGTCCCGCCGGCAATCCTGGTGGGCATGGGGCCGGCGCTGGCGCAGCTGGACACGCTCACGCTCAAGCCCATCGTCAAGGCGGTGCGCGAGGGCGACGAAGAGAAGGTGCGCAGCGCCCTGCTGAAGGGCGAAAGCCCCAATCAGATCGATACCAGCGGCCAGCCTCTGCTGATGGTTGCGGTGGTCTCGGGCCACATGGCGGTGGTCGAGACCCTGCTCAAGGGCGGCGCCTTCCCCGATACGTTGGACAAGGAGGGGTACACCTCGCTGATCCGGGCAGCGGAGCGCGGCGACGTCGATCTCGTCGAATTGTTGCTGTCCAGGAATGCGAAGCCCGACGCGCAGACCCGCCAGGGCGCCACGGCGCTCTCGATCGCCTCGCGCCGCGGCTATGCCGAGGTGGTGCGTGCGCTGCTGGCCAAGAAGGCCGATCCCGACAAGGCCGACTTCACCGGGCGCACGCCGCTCGCCTATGCCCGGCAAGCCGGCAAGCCCACCATCGAAGCCATGCTGCGCAAGGCTGGCGCACGCGAGTGATGTCGGGCGCGGCCGGGTCTCACAGCAAGGCCGCGCCGATCTGGATTTCGGGTGCGCTCACGATCGATCCGGCCGAGATCGAGGAAAGCTTCGTGCGCGCCGCCGGTCCCGGCGGCCAGCACGTCAACAAGACCTCGACGGCCGTGCAGCTGCGCTTCGACGTGCGCCATTCGCCATCGCTGCCGGACGACGTGCGCCAGCGCCTGGAGCGGCTGGCCGGCCGGCGGCTGACGCGCGAGGGCGTGCTGGTGCTGGTGGCCCAGGGCGAACGCAGCCAGAAGCGCAACCGCGAAGAGGCGCTGGCCCGCCTGGTCGAGCTTTTGCGCGCCGCCGCCCGCCCGCCGACGCCGCGCAGGAAGACCAGGCCGCCCAAGGCGAGCAAGCGCCGGCGGCTGGAGGACAAGAAGAAGCACGGGACGCTGAAGTCGCTGCGCACCAAGCCGACGGGGGAGTAGAAGAGGTTTTCCTCCCCAGCGCGGAATCCGCGCTGGGGAGGTGGCCGCATAGCGGCCGGAGGGGTCATAGGCACGATTTGATGCTCATGACCCCTCCGTCGCCGTATGACGGCGACACCCACGCGTTTTGGCCGCGCGCGGCCAAAATCGTTCGCCCTTCGCGGTGTCCGCGAAGGGGAGGCGAAATGTGTTACGACTGTTCGCGCAAATTCACATGAGGTAGCCCGTGGCAGACGTACGCAAGGAGACCGACAGTCTCGGTGAAGTGAGCGTGCCGGCCGACAAGTTGTGGGGTGCCCAGACCCAGCGCTCGCTCGAGCATTTCAGCATCGGCAAGGATCTCATCCCGCGCGAGATGGTCACCGGCTACGCCATCCTCAAGAAAGCGGCGGCCAACGCCAACCACGCCGGCAAGCGGCTCGACGACAAGGTGCATGCGCTGATCGCCGAGGTCTGCGACGAGATCCTGGCCGGCCAGCACCACGACATGTTCCCGCTGCATGTCTGGATGACCGGCTCGGGCACACAGTTCAACATGAACGTCAACGAGGTGATCTCCAACCGCTGCTGCCAGATCGCCGGCACGCCGCTCGGATCGAAGAGGCCGGTCCATCCCAACGACCACGTCAACATGTCCCAGTCGTCGAACGACAGCTTCCCGTCGGTGATGTACGTCGCCGCGGCGCTCAACACGGTCGAGCGCCTGCTGCCGGCGGTGAAGGCGTTGCACGACGCGATCGACGCCAAGGCCAAGGCATGGGACGACATCGTCAAGATCGGCCGCACCCACATGCAGGACGCCACGCCGATCACGCTCGGCCAGGAATGGTCGGGCTATGCCGGCATGCTTTCGGACAACATCGAGCGCATCCAGGATGCGCTGAAGGGCGTCTACCATCTGGCGCTGGGCGGTACGGCGGTCGGCACCGGCATCAATGCCGCGCCGGGCTTCGCCGAGGCCGCGGCGGCAGAGATCGCCAGGCTCACCAAGCTGCCGTTCATCACCGCACCCAACAAGTTCACGGTGCAGGGCGCGCACGATGCGCTGGTGCAGCTAAGCGGCACCTTCCGCACGCTCGCCGCCTCGCTCTACAAGATCGCCAACGACATCCGCCTGATGTCGTGCGGCCCGCGCGCCGGCTTCGCCGAGCTCGAGATCCCCGAGAACGAGCCCGGCTCGTCGATCATGCCGGGCAAGGTCAACCCGACCCAGTGCGAGGCGCTGGCCATGATCGCCGTCCAGGTGATGGCCAACGACGTGGCGGTGGGCATGGGTGGCGCCGGCGGCTATCTCGAGATGAACGTCTACAAGCCGCTGATGATCTTCAACATCACCCTCTCGATCACGATCATGACCGACGGCTGCACCAACTTCCGCAAGTTCCTGGTCGAGGGCACCAAGCCCAACCTCAGGAAGATCAAGGAGTATGTCGACCGCTCGCTGATGCTGGTGACTGCGCTGGCCCCGGTGATCGGCTACGACAAGGCCTCGAAGATCGCCCACTACGCGATGGACAACGATCTCACACTCAAGGAAGCGGCGCTGAAGCTCGCCTACGTGACCGAAGCCGAGTTCGACGAGATCGTCGATCCGGCAAAAATGGTCCGGCCCTACGTGGCGACGGAGTAGTGGGAGCGCGGGCCTCTGGCCCGCTCATGATCTTCCGGACCGCGCGCGTCCCCGCGCGCTCATGAGGCGCGCGAGGACGCGCGCGGTCCGGAAGACTACCGCTCGAACCGCCATTGCCGCTCGGTGACAAACCGGGCGGCGATCAGCCCCATCGCCATGGCGCCGACGGCAAAGCAGCAGACGGCGCCGGCGGCGATGGCGTCGGTCACCTTGCCCTGGTTCAGGAACACGATGGTCTGGAAGGCGTAGAGGCCGGGAGTCATCATGATGATGCTGGGCACCGTGAGCGCGATGCGCGGCACGTGAAGCGGCTCGCGCACCAGCGACGCGCCGAGGCCGACGGCAAGCGCGCCGAAGAATGTCGCGCTCGGCAGGCCGAAGCCCAGGTCATGCAGCGCCAGCCTGATCTCGTTGCCCACCATCGTCAGGATGGCGACGGCCAGCACGGTGCGCAGCGGATTGTTGAACAGGATGCCGTAGCCGCAGCCGCCGGCGAAGCAGGCCACGGCGCGCCACAGCAGGGCCATCGGCTCGATGCCGAGACCGGCCGGCCCCGGCGGCGCCGGTGTCAGGCTGGCCAGCGCCGCGACGATCGACAGGCCGAAGGCGGCGGCCAGCGTCAGCAGCACGCCGTAGAACAGCCGGGCGATGCCCGCCGTCGTCTGGTGCTGCACGAGGTCGAGCAGGGCCGCGACCAGCGGGAAGCCCGGCACCAGGAACAGCGCCGATGAGATGAATCCCACGGCATGGGCGAGCGCGAAGGTGCGGACGCCGAAGCCCAGCACGATCAGGCAGTAGACGCCCGATGCGAGCACGGCGCAGAGCGCGGTCATGGCGTACTGGTTGAAGCCCTTGCGCGACAGCAGGGTGCGCGCGGCCTGCCCCAGCCCGCCGCCGACGGCGGCAGCCCCGGTCGCCAGCAGGTCGCCGCCGTTGAGGTACGAAAAGCAGGCCGAGGCGACCGCCATCGACAGCGCGATCGGCAGCAGGGAGTGCAGCGCGGGCGTGGCTTCGATGGCGTCGATCTCGGCGGCCAGCGCCTCGGGCGTCAGGCCGGGCTTGCTCGTCAGCGCCAGCCGCTCGAGTGCGGCGGTACGTGAAGCATCGACGCCGAGCGGGGCGACCTCGCGCGCCAGCGTCACGGTCTCGCCGTCGGCCTGTGCCGTCGCCGTCATGCCGCCGATGGTGATGTGCACGGCGAGATGCTCGATGCCGAGCGCCTTGGCTACAAGGCCCATGGCGTCGCGCACACGGAAGGCGGTGTCGCCCGACCGCAGCATCGCCGCGCCGAAGCGCAGCACGACGTCGAGGGAAGCGCTCAGCTGACTCATCGTCTTCCGGACCGTGAGCCTCCGGCTCGCTCATGAGCTTGAGCGAGCCGGAGGCTCGCGGTCCAGAAGAGCATGATCAGACCGTCTCCAGCCCCAGAACTTCGGCGGTGTCCTTGCGGACGCGCTCGACCAGTGCGGCATCGGTCTTCAGGTCGCCGCCATAGGACGGTATCATCTGCTTGATCTTGGGCACCCAGTGGCCGACGAGCTGCTCGTGGAAGCAGTTCTCCAGCATGTGCACCATGATCCAGACGGCGGTCGAGGCACCGGGCGAGGCGCCGAGCAGGGCGACGATCGAGGAATCGGCCGAGTGCACGATCTCGGTGCCGAACTCCAGCGTGCCGGTGCGCAGCTTGTCCTTTCTGATGATCTGGACTCGTTGGCCGGCGACGTCGAGCTCCCAGTCGGATTCCTTCATGGTGGGATAGAACTCGCGCAGCGCCTTGAAGCGATGGCCCTTGCCCTGGAACACCTGGCCGACCAGGTATTCCTCGAGCGGGAAGTTGTCGCGCGCCACGGCGAGCAACGGCAGGACGTTGGCCGGCCGGATCGACATCGGCAGGTCGAGCAGCGAGCCGTGCTTGAGGAACTTGGTCGAGAAGCCGGCATAGGGGCCGAACAGGATCCAGCGCTTGCCGTCGATGATGCGCGTGTCGAGATGGGGCACCGACATCGGCGGCGAGCCGGCGGCGGCCATGCCGTAGACCTTGGCGGTGTGGCGCTCGGCGACCTTGGGCTTGCCGCAGCGCAGCCAGATGCCGCTCACCGGGAAGCCGGCGAAGCCGCTGGCCTCGGCGATGCCCGATTTCTGCAGGAGCGTGATCGCCGCCCCGCCGGCGCCGAGGAAGACCCAGCGCGCGCCGATGCGCCGCGTCTCGCCCGTCTTGCTGTCGCGCACGTCGAGCCACCAGCCGTCGCCGGTCGGCCGGCGCTGCAGGTCGGTGACGTCGTGCGAGAAATGCACGCTGAAGCGGTCCTGCTTCTTCAGGTAGTCCATCAGGTTGGTGGTGAGCGCGCCGTAGTTCACGTCGGCGCCGCTCACGATGCGGGTGGCGGCGGCGACCTGGTTGGGGTCGCGCCCCTCCATCACCAGCGGCGCCCATTCGGCGATCTGCTTGTGATCCTGGCTGAACTCCATGCCGCGATAGCAATGATGCGCGCTCATCGCGGCGTGACGCTTCTTCAGGAAGGCCGCGCGATCCTCGCCGATCACGAAACTCATGTGCGGCACGGGATGGATGAAGGAGTGGGGCGAGGCGATGGCGCCCTTGGCTATCAGGTACGACCAGAACTGGCGCGACATGTCGAACTCGACATTGACCTCGAGCGCCTTGGCGATGTCGACGCTGCCGTCCTTGCGCATCGGCGTGTAGTTCAGCTCGCAGTTGGCGGCGTGGCCGGTGCCGGCGTTGTTCCAGGCGCCCGAGCTCTCCTGCGCCTCGCCCGGCATGCGCTCGACCATCGCGATGCGAAGATGCGGCTGCAGCTCCTTCAGGAACACCGCGAGCGTGGTGCTCATGATGCCGGCGCCCACCAGGACGACGTCGGCGCTCATGACCTCGTTGTCGCCGCTCATGCGATCTCCCCTGGTCTTCCGGACCGCGCGCTTCCAGCGCGCTCAGACGTGCGTATGCATGCGCTCCCATGAGCGCGCTGGAAGCGCGCGGTCCGGGAGAGCGTGACCTCAAGTCCACGGAAATCGGGCATGCCCTAGCCGGCACGCTTGAAAGGAACGGCCGTGCCGGGCTCGAGCACGACATAGAGGCGCCGCCACGGCTGCTCGCCGACCAGCTTCCAGCTATGGCCGCCGCCGGTCGTGTCCTCGGCCAGCAGGATCTCGCCTGGCTGCAGGATGAAGTGCTGGCCACCGCGAGTCTGGAAATCGAGCGTGCCGCTCAAGGTGATGACAAGCTGGCGGACCGGCGCGGTATGCCATTCGAATGTGCCGCCGGACCGGGTTTCCTGGAACGAGGCATGCGAGGTGCCGAGCTTGCCGCTGAGAAAATCGCCGCGCGCGCCGGGCTCGAGATCGATGAAGCCCTCCTCGGCATGCGAATTCTGGTCCTCGCCGGTCCAAAGACGCACACACCGGATCATCGCTTACGCCCCCTTGCATCCTCGATGGCACTCGTCGCGAACGACCGTAGTATGGGCCAGTTCGACTGGCAAGAAACAGCAGCGCCGCTCGCCGCGGGCCATATGCGGCGTCCAGCATCCTGCCCTCCCTCCGATGCACCATCTTGTTGCCCTCGCCGCACTCGGTGGGCTGGCACTGGTCTTGGAGTTGTAGTAGACTCGGATGAGATTACCTAAAATTGTAATAGTGAAAGTCGAGAACGATGAAGCGGATCGTCGTCCTTTCGGATGGTACCGGGAACAGTTCGGGCAAGCTGTTCAAGACAAACGTTTGGCGATTGTATCAAGCGCTTGACCTGACCCGGGCAGGCGATGGCGTTGTCCAGCAAGTAGCCTTCTTCGATGACGGGGTCGGCACCTCCTCCTTCAAACCGCTGGCCATCCTCGGCGGCGCCCTCGGTTGGGGCTTGAAGCGGAACGTGCTCGACCTCTACGGCTACCTTTGCCGGACCTGGGAGCCGGGTGACGAGATATACGCTTTCGGCTTCAGCCGTGGAGCATTCACCATCCGCGTGCTGGTCGGGTTCGTCGCGGATCAGGGGTTGCTGCGGAATTGCTCTGACGTCGAACTCGCCTACGCCGCGAAAGATGCGTATCGCGCGTATCGGCGCAGGTTCAATCCGACACTCGGTCTTGTGGGGCCGTTGCGCAGTTTCCGTGACTTCATCATCCGCGGATACCGGCGTCTCGCTCGACAAACCGCGTACACCGATCTCCCGTATCGCCGCTGGCCTGACTCTTCGAAGCCATCCGCAACCAGCGCGAGGGACGAAGTGCCCACGATCAGGTTTGTGGGCGTTTGGGACACGGTTGCCGCCTACGGCACGCCCGTGGCCGAGTTGACGCGCGGCATCGACGACTGGGTCTGGCCACTGTCCATGCCCGACTATGCCCTTTCACCGAAGGTCCAGGTGGCCCGCCACGCACTGGCCCTCGATGACGAGCGCGACACCTTCCATCCGCTTCTCTGGGATGAAGTCGAGGAGCACAGGCGTGCCGAGGCGGGCATCGTGCCAGGTGGCCGTCTGCGCCAGGTCTGGTTTGCCGGCATGCATGCTGACATTGGCGGCGGCTATGCGGACGATTCGCTCTCCCATCCTCCGCTGCATTGGATGATGAGCGAGAGCGAGTTGGGTGGGAGCGGGTTGCGCTTTCGCCCTGGTGCCCTGCAGCAGGTCGCGCCACCCGGGAGCGCTTCAGCCCCGATTCATGACTCGCGCCGGGGGCTTGCCGGGTACTACCGGTATCAACCACGCAAGATTGCGGCGCGCCTGGATCCACCGGATCCCACGGCCCGGATCATGCAGGACCCTGATCGAACGATGTGGCCGCTTCTGCGGTCGGTGACTGTGCATGAGAGCGTCGTCGAGCGCATCCGGTCCGGTGTCGACCGCTATGCGCCGATTGTTCTGCCTCGTGACTACACAGTCGATTGTTGGAACGGCGAGTTCGCGGCACGCCCGGAAAGCGACACCGACGCCGACGCGCGAGTCGGCGGCCAAGCCCAGGTCTGGAATGACGTGTGGCGCAAGCGCGTGAACTACTTCGCGACAGTCGCGATATCTGTCGTCCTGGTGCTCCTTCCCCTGCTCGAACAACAGTCGTCCCTTCTGCAGGCCAGTTTCCTTGCCCAGCTCGACCAGCTGGCGAAGCCTCTCATCTGGTGGTTGCCTCCGTTGATCGAGTTCGTCGGCCGGTTCCTGCCGGAGTTCACGCATGTCTGGCTGCACTCGTTCGCCAGGAGCCCCGTCGTATTCCTGGTTCTGCTCGTTGCACTTGCCGCTCTGCTCCTGCGCGGCGGCGCGCTGCAACGGCGCATCCAAGGTCGGATGTACTGGCTATGGCGTTCGCAGCACGGCCAGTCAGCCAACCCGCCGAAACCCGGTTGGGCGGAACGATGGATTCAGGTTCTACGAACGCATCCTGTCTATCAGGCTGTGCTGCAGAATCTCAAGTGGCGCGTCGTGCCTTTCGTCTTCGGCATCTCGATACTTGCCACGCTGGTGGTCGCTGCTGTCGTCGTCGTCATTGGTGTGCGGCTCTCCTGAACCGGGAATGGGTGTAGGGAACAGCGCAAGCGACTACAACGTGAAGGTGCCTCCTGTGGCTTTATTCGTTCGTAGCGTCTCCGTTCTGATGACGTCGCGTTGAGCAGTGTTGCCCGGCGGTACACCGCTGCACGGCAGCCAAAGCGAGGGTCGTCGCCAACAGGACGGAGAGAGGGGGAACCAATGGCCGATCCACAAAGCAGGCCCGAGATCGATCAGGGCCGTGGCGCCGGTCCGACGCGACACTGGGTGACATGCAACATCGGGGAAGTCTCAGCTCCACGTCGTATTCGGTGACATCAGTAAGGCTCGACCTCGCGTAGCGGCGGCTGAGGGGGCAGACGTCTCCGCCATCGAATGCTATATCCGCCGTCACGTCCCCGTAGCTCAGCTGGATAGAGCAGCGGTTTCCTAATTTTGGGGATGTTCGAATAACGCTTGGTTTCCCGATATCTTCTCCACGCCCGTTGGCCTGCTTTGGGCTCGTGATGACGGATGAGTCCCTCGTACGCCGCCGCTGGTCCGATCAAAGAGCCGGACGCCGAGCATTTCCTCGAGATCCCTGATCCGCCGGCTGAGGTTAGACTGCCTGATCGAGATCGATTCTGCAGCCTTCCGAAAGCTGCCGAGACGCTCGGCCGCTTCGATGTAGCGCAGATGCTTGAGCTCAATAGGCATCTTCAATGAGCGCCACGCGTTGCACCCTGCGGTATACCAACACGCCATGCCGTCCGGACTTCAGGAAATGATGGAGTTCGCGGGCGCCGCGAAACATCTGCAGAGGTGACGAAAGCCGCGCGGACGCACCGCGTTTGGCGAGAGGACGCGCGAAGGCCTCCTTAAGTGACGGTGCTAATCTTACTGCGTCATAAGCGGAGGCGTTTTTGCCGGAGGTTTCTTCGTGCGC
>WHTW01000193.1 GCA_009377525.1 Rhodospirillales bacterium | reverse complement strand
ACGTCACGACCACGTCTCGGCACGCCCTAGTCGTGCAATTAACGGCCACCCGACACCCAGTCCCTGGCTCATACGCGACCTTGAGTGCGGCTGACACCGGTGCCGAGGACTTGCCGCCCCTCACACCACACGGTCTCGGCGGCGAGGAATCCGTGGCCGGAGGAGACCACGAGAAGGTCGGCGCGCTTTCCTACAGCGATCTCGCCGCGATCATGGAGACCGGCGGCCTTGGCAGGATTGGAGGCAACGAGGCGGACGGCATCGGGCCAGGCCAGCCCGAGCTCATCGACCAGCACGCCGACGGCCGGCAACATCGCCTGTGGCGCATAGTCGGAGCACAAGCAGGAAGCCACTCCTGCGGCAAGCGCTTCGCGCGCGCTCAAGGCGCCGCTGAGGCTCTTGCCCCGCACCACGTTGGGGGCTCCGAACAGCGTTGCGAGGCTGCCCCCATGCGCGGCGCGCGCTGTCTTGATGTCGCAGGGAAACTCACTAATGGTGGCGCCGATCGAGCGCATGAAGTCCACGCGATCGCGGCCTTCGTCGTCATGCCCGGCGATTGCGACGCGATGCTCCCGCGCCAAAGCGGCAAGTCGTTGCACGCGGGCAAATGCGCGCCCGGATTCACCCTGCTTGCGGTCGATGAGCGTATCGAGATCGCTGTCGCTCCTGCGATAGACCTTGCCGAAATACGCCTTGTAGGCGGCAACGTCCTTGAACTGGCCCTGCCCCGGCGTGTGATCCATGAAGCTCAAGAGCCCCGCGATCCGCTCATCGAGGAGTCTGGCGACGATTGCCTCGCTCTCTGGATCGGTGATCTCGTAGCGGACATGCACGCGATGATCGACGAGGGCACTCGCGGTGAAGGCGGCGACCGCGCGGGCTACCTGCTCGGCGATACGCGTGTCGCGCACACCGAGTTCGCCGGCGGCGAACGAAATGCCATGATAGACGGTAGTGATGCCGGCCGCGGCGCAGCGCCGATCGATCGACGACAATGCGACGGGAAGCGGGAAGAACGCGTTGGGACGCGGCTCGACTTCCTTCTAGATGGCATCGCCATGGAGATCGACCAGGCCGGGCATTAGGCTACGGCCGGCGAGATCGAACTCGACATCCTTCGTGCGACCGTCCTCACCGATTGCGACGATAATGCCATCCTCCGCCGTAACCGAGCCATCCTCGATCACGGTCTCGGCAAGAACGATGGGTCCACCTGTGAAGCGAACGCGCATCAGGCGACCTCGCTTGCCAACGCCGCCGCGGTGGGCAGTGCGATCTCCCGTCGCTGATCGGCCAGCGCGGCGACCACTGCGGTATCGTGGAATACGGCAAGAATGGCGACGCCAGCCGCCTTCTCCTCGCGCACAAGTTCGATCACCTTGTCGCGGGTCGCGGCATCGAGGCTCGCTGTCGGTTCGTCCAGCAGGAGAAGACGGCGTCGCACGATCAGCCCACGCGCGATGTTGACCCGCTGTCTCTCGCCGCCCGAGAAGGTTGCCGGTCCGATGTCGTGGAGTCGCTCCAGCACACCAAGTCTATTTAGCAGGGTGCGAGCCCTCTCTCGTGCATCCCCCAAAGGCACCCCGAGCCGCAGCAGAGGACGAGCGACCACGTCGAGCGTCGATTGACGCGGCAGGCAGTGCAGGAACTGGGTGACAAAGCCGATCTCGCGCTCGCGCAAGGCGATGATCTCGTTTTCTGGCGCTGTGGCGAGATCAAGGGTCTGCCCATCGGTGCGCGTGTAGAGAATGCGTCCATGCGTCGGCAGGTAGGTGCGATAGACACTTTTCAGGAGGCTCGATTTGCCAGCACCGCTCAGCCCGACGAGCGCGACGAGCGTGCCCGCCGCGACCTCTAACGAGACGTCGCTGGCGGATGGCACGGACTTGCTCTGCTCATGCAGATAGAACGCCTTGCCGAGGCCTTTGAGCTCCAGCACGACATCGGAATGAAGCTCACAGCGCGGCGGCAACGAGCTCTTGGGTGTAGGCATGTTGCGGGTCCTCGAGAATTTGGTCGGTAAGCCCGCCCTCGACGATGCGGCCGTAGCGCATGACGACGGTGCGGGTGGCGAGAAGGCGGATAACCCCGAGATCGTGGGTGACGGCGATCATCGCGATGCCGAGCCGCTCCTGGAGGTCGAGAATGAGGTCGAGAATGCGCGCCTGCACCGAGAGATCGAGCCCGGTCGTCACCTCGTCGAGCAATAGCAGCGGAGGATTGGTGACGAGCGCACGGGCGATCTGGACACGCTGCTGCATGCCGCCGGAGAACCGGCGCGGGTGCTCGTCCATGCGGATCGCGGGGACTTGAGTGCGGGCGAGAAGATCGCGCGCGCGTTCCCGAATCTCGCCATAGCTGAGGACATCGCTCATCAAGAGGCGCTCGGCAATGTTGCCACCAGCGGAAATGTCGAGGTTCAAACCGAGATGCGGATTCTGGTAGACAGTGCCCATGCGGTTGTCGCGCAGCCAGCGCTTCTCAGCCGCGTTGAGACCGAAGAGATCCCATGTCCGTTCGCCGTCGAAGAACGCGGCGCGGCCCGTTGTCGGCGTCTCGTCGAAGTTCAGGAGCTTGACGACCGTCGACTTGCCGGATCCGGACTCCCCCATGATGCCGAGAATCTCTCCCGGCATGAGCCTGAGGCCGACGTCGTGGACCGCAACGATGCTGCCGCAATGGGGGCACACATTGCGCTCGGCGTCGGGGCCGGTCGCCTCGATGCAACGCGGGCAGCCCGGACCGTAGATACGGCTCAGGCCGCTGACTTCGAGGATGGGGCGCATTGCGTGGCTTTCAATGTCTCGGTGCAAAAGTCGATGTCGGAACAGTGGTAGGATTTTACGCTGTCCGCCGCGAGCAATTCGTCGAGGAAGGTGCCGGTCGCGCCGCATCGAGCGCAGGCCCGTCGCTTGCCGTGCTCGTCGGTGAAATCCTCGACCCGGAACGGCACGTCCGAAAACGACAGCGGTTGCGCGGTCGTGTGCGGCGGCACGGCATAGATGCGTTTTTCTCGGCCGGCACCGAACAGATACAGGCAGTCGGCCATGTGCAGCTTCGGCACGTCCCAGCGTGGAATGGGCGAGGGGTCTATGACGTAGTGGCCGGCGATGCGCGTCGGATAACGGTGCGAGATGGTGATCTCGTCGAATGTCACCATGTCCTCGTAGAGCTTGGTCCATAGCCGCGCGTAGTTGGCGGCGCCGTGCATCTCGCGGCGCTTGCCGGCATTGGCTTCCACGACGACCAGCGGATCGGGATAGGGCACCTGGAACACCAGGATCTGGTCGGCGCGTAGCCGACGCTCGGGGATGCGATGGCGCGTCTGGATGACGGTCGCGTCGGTGGTGCGCGTCGTTTCGGTGACGCCGAGGCACACGAGTGCGAAGAACTTGCGCAGGTTGGCGGCGTTGACGCTTTCGTCGCTGCCCTGGTCGATCACCTTCACGGTGTCATCCTCGCCCAGCAGCGCCAGCGTGATCTGCAGTCCACCCGTGCCGAAGCCGCGGGCGATCGGCATCTCGCGCGAGGCGTAGGGCACCTGGTAGCCGGGAATCGCGACGGCCTTCATCAATGCGCGCCGCAGCTCCTTCTTCGCATTCTCGTCGAGGAAACCGAAGCCGTAGGACGCGGGGCGTCGTTTACGTCTAGCGCGCATGGAATTTCTCCTCGGCTTTCTGTGCGTGCTTCTTCTGGGTGGTGCGGAGCCGGTCGAGATCGGATTGGAAAGTTATGTAGTGCGGCATCTTGTAGTGGGTGCAGAAACCCATCGACTCGATGCCGTCGACGTGAAGCAGCACGAACTCGGGATCTTCCGACGGATTGCGGGGGCCATGCGTGATACCGGCCTGCATCGAGCGATCGAGGATCGCCATGGCGATGGCTTTCACCTCGTTGTGGCCGAAGCAGGCACCGTAACCGAGCGTGAGGGTGGGTTTGCCACCATTGCCCGTGTCCTCGTACATGGCGACGATCTCGCATTCGGTGATCAGCACCTCTCCAGCCTCGATCAATTCGCCTGTCGCCGGATGAGGCAGCAGAATCGGTAGATAGCCGACGCGCAGCTCGCCAACGGTCGGGTGAACGTCGCCGTAGCCGCGCATGTTGGAATAGGCGAGTGCGAGCAGACCGCCGGTCTCGCCGCGCGCCATGGTGGCGAGCGCCGCCGAGCGGGGCACCGGGAACACGAGCGGCGCGCGGGTGATGTCGAAGGGCTCGGCGTCCTGCGGCGATGCTGGCGCAAGCAGCCCTTCGGCGCGTAGCGCGTCGATGACTTTCGGAAAGGTCGCCGGCACGGCATCGTCGGGCAAGTTGCCGAGCCATTCACGCGCAAGGCTGGTGAACATCGTCCGATCCTCCTCGATGAGATCGAAGCGGAACAGGCGCTGGAGATAGTCGGGCGTCGGCCCGAGCATCTGACCGCCAGGGATGTCCTTGAACGCTGCCGAAATTCGTCGGATGAGCCGCATGCGGCTGGTGTCATGGATCGGCGTTGTCGCGAGCCGCGGCTGCGTCGAGCGATAGGCTCTGAGCATGAACGCCGCTTCGAGTGGATCGCCGAGGCTCTGCTTCAAGGCCAGCGCCGCGAGCGTCGGATGATAGAGACCGCCTTCCGACAGCACTCGCCCGTGCAGGATAGGCATCTGGCGCTCAATCATCTCGACCTCGATCGAGGCTTGGTCGCCGCCAAGCGCGCGCACTGCGTCGAGCAGGCGGTTCGACTGTGCGATGGCTTCCGCCCCACCGCGGATCGCGACATAGCTCATGAGGCTGCCCCTTCGCTTTTGATACGCGTGGAGCGCGGCAGGGCCAGCACGCGCGCCCTGTCGCAGATGAGGAGATCGACGCCCATCGGGAAGAAACGGACCCAGTCCGCGCGGCGCGTGATCCATTCCTGGTCGAGCGTTCCCAGTGAGATCTCGCGCGTACCCTTGATGCCCGGACCCGATGCCTGAACACTGAGTCCTGGCCGAACCAATTCCGCGATCACGAGTATGATCGTTGCCCCCATCTCGGGCGCCGTCAGATCGCCGAGCGTCGGAGCAAGGCCCGCAGCGGGCGACCGATCGCCGCGCGCGACGATGAAGCGAGCGCCGGCAAAATCAGCGCGGGCGGCTTCGAGAAAGCGCCAGTCGGCGTCCTCGAGCATGGCGTCGAGATCGGCGATCGTCACCGCGCCATCGCAGAGCGCGGCCAGCACGGCCAAGTAGGCTGGCGCCTCGTCGGTCCACGCGGAGAGAGCGGCGACGGAGCCCGGATGTGCCATGGCGTCGAGCAGCAGCCGGAACAGCCGCTGCTGGTTATTCGGCCGATAGATCGTGGGGATCTCAAGCGTCGTCGCCATTGCCTACCTCCGCCATCAGCGAGAAATCAACTCGGGTGCGGGCCAGCATGGCTCCGCGGACGCGGGCGACGCCATCGATCTCAGCCTGTCCCTCCCGCAGCAGTCCCTCCACGTCACGAGCACCAGGCAGGTCGTGAGCCAACACGCCATCGAGCACGGCAAGGGCTACTGCGAGGTCGCCGCTGTCGTCCAGGACGATCGCGCCGCCCTCGACGCGGCGTCCATCGGGCGCGAGTAGCGACACGCGCGCGGAGGCAACCGGTATCTCGCCGAGATAGAACGTGTCGAGCATCACGCTCTCGCGCAGCCGAAGCAGCGCCAGCCCGGCGCGCGGCGGCGCGGAGGGTGTTGCCTGTAGGTCAGATGCGAGACGCGCCGCCAAAGCCACGACGCGCGCCTCGTCGGCGGCGGCGATCGCACGCATCCACTGCGAGCGAGGCAGGAGCGGGAATGTCATGCGGCTGACGCCTTCGGAGGTGATGTCAACCTGGCCAGTCGGTCAGCAGAAACGAGATGTCTGGATATGTCGGATGTCATAATCCAGCGCCTCCGAGGCGCGTGTTCAGGATATGTCGACAGCCAGTTCGACGCGATCGGCGCGGAACCGCGTCACCGCATACTCGACAGGCTTGCGCGTCTTCGCGTCGACGTTGATGCTCTTGACCCGCAACACCCAATGGCTCGCTGGAATGGCGAGCAGGCCGGCGTCCTCGGGCTGGACCGGTACGGTCGTGATAAGGCTCTGGACGCGCTCGATTCGCCGGCCGGTCTTCCTGGCAATGAGCGCGTGAAGTGAGCCGCCAGCATAAGCTTCGAACACTGCATCGCCGAGGCTGGCCGGCAGGAAGTGCGAGATGACGCAGAACGGACCGCCGTCGACGGAGCGCAGCGTTTCGATGGCGAACGCAGGCGCCCCATCCTTGAGCTTCAGCCGCTGCGCCACGCCGCCATGTGCCTCGATCACCTGCTTGCGGATCAGTCGGCTCTCTGTGCTGTGACCGCTCTTCGCCAGGCTTTCGGTGAATCGCGATCCGGAGCCGACCGGATAGGCGAGCGGCTTGCCGGCGACATAGGTGCCTGTCCCGTGGCGCCGCGCGACGAGCCCGGCATCGATCAGCATGTCGATGGCATGGCGCACCGTGTGCCGGTTGACGTCGAACCGCTCGGCCAGTTCGTACTCGCCCGGCAACCGCTGCCCAACCTGATATTGGCGACGGATTTCCAGATCAAGCGCGTCGGCTATCTGCCGATAACGACCAATGCCCGTGATAGGGCCGAGGGTGCGGGCGACCATGCGAGCGTTCGATCCTGCGACGGAGGTCCGACGGGGCGCAGGCGTGCCGGAAGCAGGTTTGTGCTCCTCGCCGTCTACGCCGGATGTGACAGGCTTATCTAGCATCGAGTTGCGCCTTATGTGATGCCCCGGCTCCGCATTTCAGGTCAACCTCCGGCGGATTGTTGAGGAGAGCGCATCGACGACGAACAGGGTGGCAAAGATGATGATGATAATGGCCGATGCTTTGTTGTAGAGAAAGAAACCAAGTGTTGATTCGAGCTCGAGGCCGATACCGCCCGCACCGACTAGTCCTAAGACGGACGCCATCCGGATATTTCGGTCGAAAATGTAGAATGTGTAGCCCGCCATCTCGCGCAGGATGGAGGGGTAGCCTGCGATCATCGTGGTTTGAACAAAGCCTGCTCCGGTAGCCGCAAGCGCCTCGTAACGGCCGCGTGGAACCCTTTCCAGCAATTCGCTATAAAACTTTCCTAGAAATCCGGCCGTGTGAATGCCGAGAGCGAAAGCACCGGGCAGCGGCCCCAGCCCGATGGCGGAAACGAGCATCAGCGCCAGCAACATGTCCGGCATTGCGCGCATGAAGTTCAAAACTTCGCGGGTCGCCCGGTATATCAATGGATGCGGCGTCAGGGTGGAGGCGGCCAAGGGACTGAGCACTAACGCTACGATGCACGCGATCGCCGTACCCCATAGCGCGGTGCAGACCGTTTCAATCATTAGCCAGACGTATTTGTGTCCAAGGGAAAAGTCGGGATGAAAGAACTGGGAAATATAGTCGCCGGTGTCACCAATACCGGAAACCAAATCGCCAAATGACAACGAAAGATGCCAACTCATTGCATAAAGGATCGCGCAGACCGCGCAAAGCCAGATCGGTATGAAGTTGGCTGGCTTGCGAGGCAGTGGCTGAAAATCTACGTTCATGGCCATACTAGTCGAGCGCTTCCATGGTTCGAATCGTATGCCGACCAGATTGGAACACCGGGATATTGCTGCGACATACGGGCTAACGAGGAACCTATGGTGGCAGCCGATATGATCGGTTTCATGGAATCGGTCGTCTAGATCACACCGTGACGGAAACGCGTGGAGAGCCGGTCGAGAGCAGTCACCACGACGTAGATCGCCAAAGCGATCATCATTAGCCGATCGTATTGGTAGAGACGCAGATTCATCACCAAGTCGTAGCCGATACCGCCTGCGCCGACGAGACCGAGGATCGAAGCGGCCCGCAGATTGTGGTCAAGAATGTAAAGAAGCGCGCTGATGAAGTCGGGCATCGCCTGCGGCAACATCGCGAAGGCGATGGTTTGAACTCGCCCCGCCCCCTGAGCGCGAATGCCCTCCACCGCGCCGCAGTCAACGACCTCGATGGCCTCCGCAAAGAATTTAGCCATGAAGCCGATGGTGACGAAGGCAAGCGCCATAATTCCCGCAAGCGGTCCCAGGCCGACCGCCGCGACGAAGGCCACAGCCCACGTCAGCTCGGGCAAGGCACGTATGGCGGTCAGGACATAGGTCGTTAGCCAGCCGATCACGACATGCGGACTCGTATTGCGGGCCGCCAATAACGCAAGCGGAACGCTAAAGACGATCGCCATCGCGGTCCCGAGGACGGCCATCTCAATCGTCTCCAACATCCGCAGCCCTAATTCAGGCAGATAGTTCCAGTCCGGCACAACAAGGAAATGAGAGAGAAAGCTTCCGAGCTTGGGCAACGAGGCGACGACATGAATGAAATCGATCTCCACTAATGGCGCCGTCACCGCCAGCAGCAGAACGACAGCGGTGAGCCACAGCATCGGCACGAGCGGCGGCAGGCCACTACGCGTGGGCCAATACCAGGTCAGTGTGTTCGTGACGCTTCCCATGGGTATCCTTATTACTTTCGTAGATTTCTTTGAATGTGGCGTCGTCCATATTTATAACTTTCCCATCGTAGATGACCCGCCCGGCACGCAGCGCTATCACCCTGTCGGCGTAGCGTTTCGTCAGGTCCAGCTGATGGAGATTGGCCACCACCGCGATGCCGTCCTCTCGGCAGATGCCGGCCAGAAGGTCCATCACCTCGACCGCGCTGCCGGGGTCTAAGCTTGCAACTGGCTCGTCAGCAAGGATCAGCCTTGGCTGCTGGCAGATGGCTCGGGCGATGCCAACGCGTTGACGCTGGCCGCCGGAAAGCTGATCAGCGCGGCTCCATGCCTTGTCCACCAGGCCCACGCGATCAAGCGCTTGGTGGGCCATCTCGTAGTCGCTCTTCGAAAAAAGATAGCCCAGACTCCAGGACCAATGACGATGTGCCAACCGCCCGGCAAGCACGTTGGTCATAACGTTGAGGCGGTCCACAAGGTTGAATTCCTGGAACACCATGCCGATCTTGGCACGAATACTCCGTAGGTCCCTGTGAGTCACAGGCTGACCGTCGACATGGACCTCACCCGCTGAAGGTGTTTCCAAGCCGTTGATGGTACGCAGCAGTGTCGATTTGCCGGCGCCGCTGGGACCAATCACGACCGTGAAGGAGCCAGCTTCGAAATCCCGGGTCAATGACTGCAGGGCGGTGACGCCGTTGGCGTAGATTTTTGTGACGTTCTTGAGCGATACCAGCGGCATGACATGTGCCTTCGTGAGGGGAAGGCGGCACCCCGGCTTTGCTAGGGCGCCGCCATAGCGAGTTATTTCGCCATGTCTTCTTGCTTCAGACCCAACTCCTTCACTAGGTCGCGGATCATCTGATAGTCGGAGGCCTTAGCTTCGTCGTAGCGGATGAGTTCGCCGTAGCCGGTCACCTTGATGTGCTTGTGGGCATTCAGGATGGCGTCCTTGATCTTCTTCTTCATCTCTGGGGCGAGGTCGCCACGGTAGGTCAGCGGCGAGCCGGGAAGCGGCTCGGATTCGCTGAGGATACGGTTGGTCTCGGGGCTGATTTGGCCGGCCTTGACCATGGCCGGATAGGTGATGTCGTTGTCGGCGCAGATATCCGCCGCCTTGTTCTTGCAGGCGAGTTCAGAGGCATCGTGCGAGCCAGCAAAAGAGAACTTGCCAAAGAACTCTTGCGGCATCATCCCCGTCTGCTTTTTGACGATGTAGGTTGGGATCAGGTTGCCCGAGGTAGAGGCAGGAGCTGCAAAAGCCGCTGTCTTGCCCTTCAGGTCCATCAGCGACTTGGCGGGCGAATTAGTTGGGACGACAAAGATGCTCTTGTAGGTTGACTTTCCGTTGGCCATGACACCGACGGCAAAGGGCTCGGCGCCGGCTTCCCGCTCGGCCAGAACGTAGGAGAGCGGCCCGAACCAGGCGATGTCCACCCGCTTTCTTTTCATCGCCTCGATCACACCTTCATACGAGGTAGCGGTGAATACCTTGATCGGCGAGCCAACGGCCTTTTCCAGATACGCGCGCATCGGCTCGAACTTCTTGATCATCTCTTCGTTGCTCTCGGCCGGGATCAGACCCATGACGAGATCACGCGCGATGGCTGCTGCCGGGGCGCCGGCGAGCGTAGCGACCACTAAGGCGCCTCCAATAAACCGCTTCCAGCTCATGTTCAGGTTCTCCCTTTGGCTCAGGTGTTGATGGACGGCTAATTAAGCTCGGTCGGAACAGAGACTGTGCCCCGATCTATCGAGTAGCGGATGGGCCCGACCGCGATTGGCCCGAGCCCCGGCAGAATTTCATCGACACGCCGGATTATCGAGATGTCTAGACGACACATGAAACCCTAGACGTGGCCCATTACAGACGTGTGACGGTTCACATCCTAAGCAATGCCTTGGCTGCCACGGGCGAGCCTGTCGCCTCGACTACCTCGTAGAACTTGCGCCTCGTGTGGGCCTTATGCCGAGCCCGGCATAAGGCCCATGCGCGGCGCAAGTTCTTCGACCTGGCGCGGCTCAACAAGGCGCCGATTGCCATCGAGGCAGTGGCCCGCATCGATGCGCTGTTCGCCGTCGAGCGCGACATCAACGGGCTGTCGCCCGAAGAGCGGCGCAAGGTCCGGCAGCAACGCAGTCGCCCTCGCGTCGGGGCGCTGGGCACCTGGCTGCGCGAACAGCACGCCAGGCTCTCGCCGCACGGCAAGGTCGCCAAGGCGATCGCCTACAGTCTCAACGCCTGGGACGCGCTGGTGCGCTTCCTCGACGACGGCCGCTTGTGCATGACCAACAACGCCGCCGAGCGGGCGCTGCGCGGCATCGCGACGCGTGGGTCATTGTGCACTCCCTCATCAAGTATCTGTAAACATTGGAAGCGTGCTGTCGTCGGAAGCGCGACACGGGGGCCCCTTTCGGGCAATCGCCGCTTTCACCGCGTCCGTCGCCAGATCGGACACTTTGATTTGGAAGGGCGCGCCTAGCACAAGCTGCACAGCAGGCAGGATTTTCGCCTTAATCAGCTTTCGGATGGTGTGGCGCGTCGTGTGAAGGGCCGTTGCGGCCTCCGACATGGTCAACCAATCGCCGCCTTTTTCTGCGGAGAGATAGCCATGGATGTTCCTGACACGGCGTACCGAGCTCACGCGTTTCGCCGTCCAGGTTTTGCTTTGGCCGGTTGGGATGCCCATGCGGTTTAGCGAAGCCGCGATATGCTCGTCTGACCAGCGCCCCGCCATGCTGCGCATGATCTCAAGAGCGTCCTCTGTCGTTGCGCAGCCATGCTCACCAGTTCGTGGCTTGCGTACGCGTAATTCGGAGTGCTGACCTCCGCGCCAATGGATCGTGAGAACCACATCGCGCGCCTTATCGTCGACATCGACGATGATATCGGTGATCAATGTCCGCAGCAGTTGCTGGCGAGCACGCATCGTCACACCTAATGCGTTCCAGGCCATCGACAGATTGTCCGCCAGGTTGGTGAAGGCGCTTGGGTCGACTTCGATATCTGGTCGCTTTTCAGCGGGCTGGCGTGCTTCCAGTTCTCGGACACGTCGCAGCGCACGCTCCCAGTTCTTCTCCAACTGTGCGGCGATGAGACGATTGTCAGGATCGCAGGCAGCGTAGCGACGCTCGGCCAGGCTTGCCTCGTAGCGAGCCTGCTGCATTTCCAGATCCCGGACGTGCTGCCGGTCTTCTTGTTGCTCCCGGTGCATCCGCTCGGCCTCGAACGCGGCGTCGATCGCCATTGGTTCCACTGCCCACAACAATTCCTTGGCGATCGCAGCATCGATCCGCGGGCCGCCAAAGGTCATACATCGGGGCAACCCCATCATAAGGTTTGGCTTGTCGCAACGATATACCGGTCGGCTCTGCGGATTACCCGTGTAGGCAACGCTCAGCCGTCGCCCGCATCGCCCGCAGGTCATGATCCCCGACAGGAGCGCCCTACCGCCCCGGCCGGACTTTGCGCCTCCGGCACGACCGTAATTGTTGAGCGCGAGCTGCTTCTGGTTACGCTCGTATTCCGCCCAGTCGATGTAGCCTTCGTGATGGTCCTTGATCATCACCTCCCATGTACCGATCGGCTTGCCATGCCCGTAACTCCGCCGTGCTCTACCCTCGACTATGGCGGTGCGCTTCTCGCTTTTCCCGTACACGTAGACGCCCGCGTAAAACGGGTTCTTGAGAACTGCGATCACGTTGCGGTAGCGGATCGGCATCCAGTCAAAGCTGGTCATGCGACCTTCGTCGGAGGGGCGTGGGAAGTGAATCTGATCGGCTTTCATCGAGAGCAGCACCTGGCGCGCGCTGCCGAGTTCACGGAAGCGAACGTAGATGAGCCGGATCACCTCCTGGAGACGCAGGTCTGGATCGAGTCCAAGTCCGGCTTCACGATGCCAGATGTAGCCGAACGGAACCGATAGTCGCAGCTCGCCCCGGCTGGCCTTCTGCCGGGCGGCGTCAAGCATCCTTGCCCGCAGCACGCCGAGCTCGAACTCGCTGATGCTGCCTTTCATGCCCAGGAGAAGGCGATCGTTGGGCCGACAGGGATTGTAGATGCCGTCGGGATCAATGACGTGGGCTTCGACAAGCCCGCACAACTCGAGCAGGTGATGCCAGTCGCGGCCATTCCGGGCAAGCCTTGATGCATCGAAGCACAAGACGGCGCCGACCTTGCCCGCGCATAACAACGCAACCAGGCGGTCGAATCCGGGTCGTGCCACCGTGCCGCTTGCAGAGCGACCGAGATCGTCATCAATGACTTCAACGTCGACGAAGCCGCGCTGGCGGGCAACATCGACCAAATCGTATTGACGCCGCTTGCTCTCCAGGTTGGTCATGACTTGAGATTGCGTCGACTGACGCACATACACGACAGCCTTCCGCTTGAGGACGTCCGCCGGGATGAGCTCAACCCTTGTCATCGTCAAACTCCTCGACGCTGAGGCCGGCCGCCAGCATCAGGATCTGAGCCAGCACCGTGATGATTTTTTTCCGCTCGACCTGGTCCAACCCTTCCAACCTGCTGCTTTCGAACAACATGTTCATCTGGCGACCCGCCACCGCCGCCGGCAATTTGAGATACGTCATGGCCTTCCTCCCGAACGATTCCGTCATCGCTCAAGGAGTGTGTGGACTTCGACATGCCTATCAACAGTCGCTTCAGCTCGACGAGCGCTGCAAGCTCGACACGCGGCGCACCCATCGCCATTGCCGCGCACAACACGGGATCGAGCATCCAACCGGCGATGGAAACCACGACGCCGGCCGGCCCCAAGACCTTAAGAAACTGGCCCGTCGCTCGCTGCTCCACCCTGCACACGGCGACCTTCCGGCCGAAATACGGGTGCCATCGGTAGCGGACTTCCAGCTCGTCCCCGACATGGGCAGAATGAACGGTCGATTGCCGTCGGCCGCAACAACTGGACCTTCGCCGGCTCCGATGCCGGCGGCCGGCGCGCCGCGGCCATTTACACGCTGATCGAGTCGGCAAAGCTCAACGACGTCGATCC
>WHTW01000192.1 GCA_009377525.1 Rhodospirillales bacterium | reverse complement strand
CCCCACCGACCCGAGCCGCGGCTTTCTGACTCACCTTCTGACTCAGTAAGACTAGAGCGGTTTCCGTTTAGATGGAACCGCACGCGGTTCCATCTAAACGGAAACGCGCGCTACGGTGATGCTCGTTGCAGGAGGCACATTCTGTCCGGCTGATTCCAGCCGGACAGAATGTGCTCTAGCGCCCTTCCCGCTTCTCCTTCGCCTTCCTGCGCTCCTCGTCTTCCCGCGCAAGATGCCGATAGCCGCGCCAGGCCAGGACGAGTGCCATCAGCATGGTCACGATGCCGAGGATGTAGGTGAGCGGCTCCGACTCGTTCACGATGAAGGACATCGGCTAGACCTCATCCACGTTCGAGGAACCTCGCCACCATCCGATCGCTCCACGGTTGGCGGCTGTCCGTTCCATGGAAGCCGACATGGCCGCCATGCTCGGTCAGCACGGGCGTGAGCGACGGATTCACCCGCCAATCATACACCCGATAGAGCGTCCCGGGTATCCAGGGATCGTCGAACGCCGCCAGCACCAGGGTCGGGATGCCGATGCCGCCCATGAACCGCGTCGGCCTGCAGCGGTCGTAATAGTCCTCGGCGCTGGCGAAGCCGTAGCGTGGGGCGATGAAGACGTCGTCGTAGTCCCAGAGGGTGCGCGAGCCCATGATGGCGGCGCGCTCGGCGGCCGACACCACGGCGCCCTCGCCGGTTGCCTCGAGCTTCATCCGGTCGAGGATGTAACGGTGATAGAGGCGATTGCGCGGCCGCATCATGTACCGGCAGGTGACGGCAAGGTCGATCGGCGCCGACACGCTGGCGGCGGCAAGCAGCGGCGCGGCCCGGCCCTCCTCGCCGAGATACTTCAGCAGCATGGCGCCTCCCAGCGAGTAGCCGACCGCGACCACGCCGTCGGCGGTCAGCTCTTTCGGCAGCACCGACAGCAGGGTGCGAAAATCCTGGCTGCGGCCGGCATAGTAGTGTTGGCCGCAGATCGCCCGCGATGGCCCCGCACCGCGCAGATTGAGCCGCAGCACGCGGCTGCCGCCGTCGAGCAGCAACCGAGCCATGCTGAAGATGTAGCGGCTGTCCTCCGACCCGGTCAGGCCGTGGATCAGGATGGCCAGCGGCGACCCAGCGCGCGGGCTTGCCGGCCGATCCAGACTGCCCAGCAGCGTGTCGCCCGTACCGTCGGGCAAGGGGAACTTCAGCCGTTCGCTGGTGTGCGAAGCGAGCGCGTCGGGGCTGCGCAGACGGTTGGCGATGGTCTGCAGATCGCTGCTCCACCAGGGGAAGCGCGGCTGGAACGGCGGCAGGTCGGGTCGGCTCACGCCCAAAAGTCTATCAGACCCGCTCCAGGAATTTCTCCAGTACCGTGTCGCACCACGGCCGGTCGCTGTCGGCCGAATGGAAGCCGAGATGCCCGCCACCCTCGGCCATCACCGACAGGAGAGACGGGTTGTCCGACCACTTGAAGTCGCGATAGTAGTCCGCGGGAATCCATGGATCGTCGCTCGCCGCCAGCACCAGGGTCGGCACGCGAATCTCAGGCATGTAGGCGAGCGGCGTGCACAGTTCGTAGTAGTCGTCGGCGCCGCGGAAGCCGTAGCGCGGAGAGATGAAGCGATCGTCGTATTCGCGGACGGTGCGTGCCGCCCGCACGATCTCACATTCCTCATCGGACAGCTTGCCGCCTTCACCCAGCGTCTCCTTCTTGAGATCGGCCAGGATGTAGCTGTGATAGAGCCAGTTGCGTGGCCGCAGCATGTGCTCGCAGGTCTGCGCCAGATCGAGCGGCGCGCAGATCGTGGCGGCTGCCCGCAGGGGCGAGAACGCGCCCTCCTCGCCGAGGTATTTCAGCAGCATCGCGCCGCCCATCGAATAGCCGACCGCGACCACGCCGTTGTCGGTCAGCTCGTCGGGCAGCTGCGACAGCACGCGGCGGAAGTCGGCGGTGCGTCCAATGTGATAGTGCTCGCGACAATGCGGACGGGAGGCGCCACAGCCTCGCAGGTTCAGCCGCAACACCGGATAGCCGCGATCGAGCAGGTGCCGCGCGGCATTCAGGATGTGCGAGCTGTTCTCGCAGCCGGTCAGGCCATGCGCAAGGATGACGAGCGGCCGGCCTTTGCGCGTGTATTGCGGACGATCGAGCATGCCGACGAGAATGTCGCCGCGGGCGTCGGCCATGCAGAAACAGACGCGTTCGCTGGTATGTGGCGACATGTCCGACTGATACGCACCCAACAGCACTGCGATCGTCTGCAGATCGGCGCTCCACCACGGGAAGCGTGGCCGGAACGGCGGCAGCTCGAGGGAATCGATGGACGGGGGCACGTCGAGTCCGTATTCACAGCTTTCCTGCCATGAAAACGCTCGCCACTTCCCGGAGTTCCGCCGCTGCGGTCGGTGTGCTGTATGCCGTCGCGGCGGCGACGATTTTCAGCACGGCGGGTGTCATTGTGCGCCGCATCGATCTGCCGGCGTGGGACGTGTCTTTCTGGCGATCCGCCCTTCTTGTCGCCACGATGTTGCCACTGCTCCTCTGGCAGCGCCGCGGCGTGCTGATCGATGTTCGCAATGCGGGAGCGGCGCTGGTCGCAAGCGCCGTGCTGCTGGCAGGCGCCTTCGTCGCCTTCATCCTGGCGCTGGGCCTCGCGCCGGTCGCCAACGTGCTGCTGATGTTCGGCGCCACGCCCTTCATCACCGCGCTGCTGGCGCGGGTCTGCCTCGGCGAGCCGCTGCACGGTCACACGATCCTCACCATGACAGCGGCCGTGCTGGGCCTCGCCATCAGCGTCGCCGGATCCCTGCAGGCAGGCGCGCTCGCCGGCATGGCGGTGGCCTTCATCGTCGTGCTGTGCATGAGCGGCAACTATGTGGTGGTGCGGCATCGCCGCGACGTCGGCATGGCACCGGCGATCTGGCTGGCCGGCGTGATCTCCGGCCTCGTCGCCCTGCCCTTCGCGCATCCCGAGAATGTCACCTGGACGCAGCTTCCCTGGCTGCTGGCGCTGAGCCCTGGCCAGCTCCTGGGCGGATTGCTGCTCTATATGGCAAGCCTCAAGCGCATCCCGGCGGGACGGGCGGCCCTGCTCGGCCTGCTCGAGCTGGTGCTGGGTCCCGTCTGGGTGTGGCTGTTCGACGGCGAAAAGCCCGACGATCTGACTCTGCTTGGCGGCGTCATCGTGGTCGGCGCGGCGGCGGCGAATGTGTGGCTCGATTCTCGGCGAGCGGCAGGCTAAGTCTTGCCGGACCGGGAGCTCTTCGTCTTCCGGACCGCGCGCATCCTGCGCGCTCATGAGCATGAGCGAGCCGGAGGCTCGCGGTCCGGAAGACCATGAGCGGGCCTGGAGGCCCGCGGTCCGGCAAGAATCGCTGTGAGGACGGCCTGTGAGATACGTCATGTTGATTGTCGCGCTGATCATGGCGCCGTCACACCTCTTCGCACAGCCGGTCGCCTCGCTCGCGGATGGGCGCACGGGACACATCGAGTTCGCCTCCATGACCCCGTCCGGACCAAGCGAGCTCGTGCGCGGCGCGGGCGCTCCAGCGACCGTTTCTGGCACGCTGGTCCTGCCCGCCGGGGCCACGGGCCGGATGCCGGCGATGGTGATCGCGCATGGCAGCGGCGGCATCCTGCCGGGCCGCGAGGACGCCTGGGCCGCCCGGCTGAGCGGCCTCGGCATCGCCACCTTCGTGGTCGACAGTTTTGCGCCGCGTGGCCTTTCCTCGACGGCGCGTGACCAGAGCCGCCTGTCGACCATGGCAAACCTCGCCGACGCCCTCGCCGCACTGAAGCTGCTTGCCACGCATCCGCGCATCGACCCGGCGCGGATCGGCGTCATGGGCTTTTCACGCGGCGGCCAGGTCGCCCTCTACTCTGCGCTGGAACCGTTGCGGCGCGGCGTGATCCAAGGTGATCTGCGTTTCGCCGCCCACGTGGCGCTCTACCCTTCCTGCAGTATCCCCTATCGCTCCAAGGAAGTGAGCCTTGCGCCGATCCTGATGCTGCTGGGCGGCGCCGACGATTACACGCCGGCGGCGGCCTGCCGCGACTACGCGGCCTGGTTCTCGACCAAGGGTGTGCCTGTCCAGGTCGTCACGTACGATGGCGCCCACCACGATTTCGACATTCCTGAGGCGCCGCGCTTCCTGCGGAGCCTGCAGAGCGCCCGTGATTGCAAGGCGGAAGTCGAGGTCGACAGTGGCAGCGTGCGCCGCCGCGATACCGGCGAGACGCTGCGCGACCCTGCTGCGATCGCCGCCTACTTCCGGTCCTGCATGCAGCGCGGCGCGACCATGGGCGGCAATCCGGCCGCGCTCGCCCGCGCCGAGCGGGACGTCGCCGCGTTCCTGCACGACACCCTGCGCCCGGTGCGGTGAAATGATCTGTTCGGCCGGCTGGATTCGGAGCAGGGCACTGGCTAAGAACCCATCATGACCCAAGCTCACAAGGGCCCGTTGTCGGGCGTCGTCGTCGTCGACCTGTCGCGCATCCTGGCCGGGCCCTACTGCACGCTGCTGATGGCCGAGATGGGCGCGCGGGTGATCAAGGTCGAGCCGCCCAAGGGCGGCGACGATGCGCGGGCCTACGGCCCGTTCGTCAACGGCAAGTCGACCTATTTCGCCTCGGTCAATCGCGGCAAGGAGAGCATCGCGCTCGACCTCAAGGCCGACGCCGACCGCAGGATCTTCGAGAAACTGCTCGAGAAGGCCGACGTGATCGTCGAGAACTTCCGCCCCGGCACCATGGAGAAGCTGGGTTACGGCTGGGACACGCTGCACAAGAAATATCCCAAGCTGATCTACGCCTCGGCCTCGGGTTTCGGCCATACCGGCCCCAACTCGAAGGACCCCGCCTACGACATGGTGGTCCAGGGCATGGGCGGCATCATGAGCATCACCGGCAACGAGGGCCAGCCACCGGCTCGCGTCGGCATGTCGATCGGCGACGTCGGCGCGGGCCTGTTCACCGCGGTCGCGGTCAATGCCGCTCTGGTGCATCGGCTGAAGACCGGCGAATCGACCAAGGTCGACATCGCCATGTTCGACTGCCAGCTCGCGCTCCTGGAAAATGCCATCATGCGCTACACGGTCGAGGGTGAGATCCCCGGACCGCTCGGCGCGCGCCATCCGACGATCACACCCTTCCAGGCCTTCCGCACCGCCGACGGCGCCATCATCATCGCCGCCGGCAACGATGGGCTCTTCATCAAGACCTGCGAGGCGCTCGGCCGTCCCGACATGGCGACCGACCCGGGCTACAAGACCAATGCGCTGCGGCAGAAGCATCACGGCAAGCTCGAGCACGAGCTGGAATCGATCCTGAAGGGCAACACCACGGCGCATTGGCTCGCCGTCATCGGCAAAGCCGGCGTGCCGTGCGGGCCGATCAACAACATCAAGCAGGCGCTGGAGCATCCGCAGGTGGCGGCGCGCAACATGTTGATCGAAGCACCCGACGGCAGCGGCGGCACGCTGAAGCTCGCCGGCAATCCACTGAAGATGTCGGCCTTCGACGATCCCAAGACGCGGCGGCCCGCGCCCGACCTCGACAGCGACCGCGACGCCATCCTCTCCTTCCTCGGCGGCTGAGCTGATGCGCCTTTCATGCTCTTCCGGACCGCGAGCCCCTGCCTTCGCCGAAGCGAAGCCGCTTCGGCTTCGCGCAGGCAGGTCCGGCTCGCTCATGGGCATGAGCGCGCAGGATGCGCGCGGTCCGGAAGAGGCTTGATCTTGCGTGTCCTGATCCGCGTCGCGGCCGGCCTCGGAAAGTTTCTCGCCGGCACCGCGCTTGCGATCCTGGTGTTCCTGGCCGGCGCCTTCTTCCAGGTGAGCGGCGCGCTGCCGCCGTACAGCGGCCATATCGAAGCCGCAGGCCTCAAGGCGCCGGTCGAGATCCTGCGCGACAAGAACGCCGTGCCGCACATCATCGCGGGCTCGATCGAGGATGCCGCGTTCGGATTGGGCTACGTCCACGCCCAGGACCGCTTCTGGCAGATGGAGCTCTTGCGCCGGCTGGGCCAGGGGCGACTGGCGGAGCTGCTGCCGCCGCGCCTGATCGGGTCCAGCCTGATCGACACCGACCGCACCATGCGCGGCCTCGGCGTCTATCGCCGTGCGACCGAGAGCCTGAACGCGCTGTCGCCCGGCATGCGCGCCATGGTTGAGGCTTACGCCGCCGGCGTGAACGCCTGGATCAGCGACGACAACCAGCAGTTCGGCCTCGAGCTCACGCTGATCAAGCTGTTGTCGGGCGGTTCCTACAAGCCTGAACCGTGGCGGGCGGCCGATTCGCTGGTGTGGGCCAAGCTGATGGCGCTCGGCCTCGACGGCAACTGGCGGGCCGAGCTGCTGCGGCTCAGGTTGGCGCGCAAGGTCGGGATGGACACGGTGAAGTTCCTGATCGAGCCGGTGGGCGACAATCAGGACGCCACGCTGACGATGGCCACCGAGGCCCTCAAACGCACCGATCTCGACCGGCTCTATCGCGAGACCGACAACATCGCCACCCGCAAACGCGAAGCCTCGAACGAATGGGTGCTGTCGGGCGCCCATTCGGTGTCGGACAAGCCCCTGCTTGCCAACGATCCGCATCTCGGCCTCGGCTTTCCCGGCACCTGGTACCTGGCGCGCCTGGTCGGGCCGGGCTTCGACATCCGCGGCGCCACCTCGCCCGGCTCGCCAGCGGTCGTGCTGGGTCACAACGGCACGATCGGCTGGGGTTTCACCACCACCAACCTCGACAGCCAGGACCTGTTCATCGAGCGCGTCGATCCGACCGATCCCAACCGCTACATCACGCCCGACGGGCCGCGGCCGTTCACCGTGCGCGAGGAGACGATCAGCGTGCGGTGGGGCGAGCCGATCACCATGCGCGTGCGCGAGACGCGGCACGGGCCGGTGATCGACGACATCATCCGTCGCAGCGACGATCTCACGCCCCAGGGACACGTGCTGGCGCTGCAGGCGACGGCACTCGACGGCGCCGATACGTCGGCCGAGGGCTTCGGCCGCCTCGGGCTGGCGCAGAACTGGGAGGAGTTTCTGGCTGCAGCCCGCCGCATCGTCTCGCCGATGCAGAACATAGTCTACGCCGACACCGCGGGTAACGTCGGGTTGATAGCGCCTGCCCGTGTGCCGATCCGGCGCAAGGGCGATGGCTCGATGCCGGTGCCGGGCTGGACGTCCGAGTTCGACTGGGCGGGTTTCGTGCCGTTCGACGAGCTGCCGCGCCTCTACAATCCGGCGGGCGGCATCATCGTCAACGCCAACGCACGCCTGGTGCCCGACGACTACCGGCACTTCATCAGCCGCGACTGGGCCGAGCCCTACCGCCAGCGTCGTGCCAACCAGCTGCTGCGCGAGGTCGAGCGCCATCCGGTCTACGGCATGATCGTCATGCAGGCCGACAACCGCACGCTCGACGCCGACGACATGCTGCCGGTGCTGCTGAAGGGGACGCCGCGCAATGCCCGCGCCGCCAAGGCGCATGACATGCTGAGAAGCTGGAACCGGTTCATGCTGGCGAGCCGCCCCGAGCCGCTGATCTACACGGCCTGGATCTGGGAATTGCAGCGCGGGATCATGGCCGACGAGCTGGGCCAGGATCTTTTCCAGACGATGGCGACGCCGGACGTGCCCCTGCTGCTGCGCATCATCCGCGAGAAGCCGGGCTGGTGCGACGACGGCGGCACGCGCCAGACCGAGACTTGCGAGGACGCCATAGCGCTGGCGCTCGATCGCGCGCTCGCCTGGATCAGCCGCCGGCAGGGCGCGGACATCGAAAGCTGGCAATGGGGCATCGAGCACGACGCCGCCCACCGCCATCCGATGTTCGATGCGGTGCCGCTCTTGCGCGACATCGCCTCGGTGCGCTTCCCGTCCGACGGCGGCGCACAGACCCTCAACCGCGCCCAGCCCTCCTACCGCGGCAGCCGGCCGTTCGAGGCCATCCACGGCGCGGGCTATCGCGGCGTCTACGACTTCAGCGACCTCGACAACAGCCGTTTCGCCATGCCGCTCGGCCAGTCGGGCAACATGCTGTCGCCATGGGCCCGCAACTTCGTCCAGCGTTGGCAGAACCTCGGCTACATCGAGATCGCCGGCAAGCGCGCCGAGCTCGGCCGCAGCGCCGTCGGCACGCTCACGCTCACGCCGCCGGTGCGCTGATCAGGTCCGGACCGCGCGCATCCTGCGCGCCTCATGATCATGAGCGTCGGGAGCCGAATCGACCTTCGGTCGATTCGGCGTGGATGCGCGCGGTCCGGAAGAGCTTGACGATCACCCTATGCACCCCGATATAGAACCCATGTTCGACACCGCTCGCATGCTCTTCCCGCGAATGCGCCGGCCCCTTCGACAGGACGGGGCGGAACGCTGACGCGCGGGCACTGAACGCCCGATCGGTCTCTCCGGCCCTTCCTCGCGAAGGGCTTTTTCATGTCCAGACGCGACACGACGGAGAGTCCCATGAGCAAGTTCCTGATCACCAGCGCGCTGCCGTACGTCAACGGCGTAAAGCATCTCGGCAACCTCGCCGGATCCCTTCTACCCGCCGACATCCACGCGCGTTTTCGCCGGCAGACCGGCCACGACGTCCTGTTCCTGTGCGGTACCGACGAGCACGGCACGCCGGTCGAGCTGGCGGCACACGCCGCCGGCGTGCCGGTGGCCGACTACTGCGCGCGCCAGCATGCCGTCCAGGCAGACATCTATCGCCGGTTCGGCTTGTCGTTCGATCACTTCTCACGCACCTCCGGCGAGGCCAATCGGCGGCTGACGCAGGAAATCTTCCGTTGCCTCGATGCGGCGGGCTTCATCGAGGAACGCACGATCCTCCAGGCCTACTCGCCCACCGACAGGCGTTTCCTGCCCGATCGTTATGTCGTCGGCACCTGCCCGTACTGCGGCCATCCCAACGCGCGGGGTGATCAGTGCGAAAGCTGTACCGCGTTGCTCGACCCCGAAGATCTTCGCTCGCCGCGCTCGGCGATCTCGGGCGCGACCGACGTCGAATTCCGCGCGACCCGCCATCTGTTCTTCAGGCTCTCGGCCTTCGACGGCCGACTGCGCGACTGGCTCGCGACCCGACGCGACTGGCCGCCGCTCGTCCGCTCGATCGCGCGGAAATGGCTCGACGAAGGATTGCGGGACCGTTGCATCACCCGCGACCTCGAATGGGGCGTGCCGGTGCCCAAGGCAGGCTTCGAGGACAAGGTCTTCTATGTCTGGTTCGACGCCCCCATCGGCTACATCGCCGCCGCGATCGAGTGGAGCGAGGCGCCAAGCCGGGATTGGCGCGATTGGTGGCAGAGCGGCGAGGACGTGAGCTATGTGCAGTTCCTCGCCAAGGACAACGTGCCGTTCCATGCCGTGAGCTTCCCGGCGACGTTGCTGGGATCGGGCTTGCCGTTCAGGCTCGTGGACACGATCAAAGGCTTCAACTGGCTGACCTTCGGAGGCGGCAAGTTCTCGACCAGCGCCGCCCGCGGCATCTTCACCGACACCGCCCTCGCCCTGCTGCCGGCGGACACCTGGCGTTGGTGGCTGGCGGCCAACGCGCCGGAGACGGCCGACACCGATTTCACCGTCACCCGCTTCGTCGACGGCGTCAACAAGGACCTGGCCGATATCTTCGGCAATCTCGTCAACCGTTGCCTGGCATTCGCTAACGCGCGCTTCGACGGCACCGTACCGGAGGCCGGCGATACCGGCCCCCTCGAGCATCAGCTCGTCCGCTCGCTCGACACACACTTGGCACGCCTGCGCCGCCATCACGAAAGCCTGGCGCTGCGCAAGGCTGCCGATGAAGTCCGCGCGATCTGGCGGCTGGCGAATGCCTACCTCGCGGAAGCGGCACCGTGGTCCGCCATCAGGAACGACACCGGGCGGGCTGCGACCATCGTCAACACCGCCATCAACCTTGTCCGGGTGTCGGCCCTCGTCGCATGGCCTTTCATTCCGTCGAGTGCGGAAAAAGTCCTGTGCAGCCTGGGCGAGGCCGCGGACCTCGTGGCTTGGCCGCAACGCGGCAGATCTACGCTTTCCGCAATTCCCGCCGGCCGGCGCATCGCCGTCCCGCCCCTTTTGTTCCCCAAGATCGCCGTCGCCGACCTACAGCATTGTCCGTCCGGCTGGAATCAGCCGGACGGATAATGCCCTGTGGGACCTCTGTCGGATCAACGCGTTTCCGATCAGATGGAACCGCTCGCGGTTCCATCTGATCGGAAGCCGCTCGGGCAGCCGCTCACGCCAGTTGAGCATCCGATGGTTCGCGCCTCACCAGCAGCTTGTCGATTCGCCGGCCGTCCATGTCGACGACCTCGAAGCGCCAGCCGTCGTAGCTCACCCCTCGCCAGTCGTGGGCAATCACCCGAGCTCGGCCAGGACGAAGCCCGCGATGGTGTGGAAGCCCGTATGATGGGGTCGCAGGCCAAGACCAAGGCGGCCGAGGACGCCGTTCACCGGCGCCATGCCGTCGATCGCCAGCGGGCCGTCGTCGCACTCGACAATGTCGGGCGTGTCGCCCTCGCCGTCGGGCAGATCGCCCCCCAGAGCCTCCAGCAGGTCGGCCTGTACGCGCATTCACATGCGCGCCAGGCGTCTCGACGGGTGGGCAACCCGCCTTTCTGCGACCCACCAACGCGCGGAGGCTACTCCGCGCAACCGAGACGCGGCCTACGGCCGTTTCTCGAGGTGAGGTGATCGTCTTACCTCGGCCTGTCGCCGGCGAGCGTGATGCGGTGCATCACGCGGCGATGGCCGTGATAGTCGTTGACGGCGTTGTGCATCGCACAGCGGTTGTCCCAGAAGGCGAGCGAGCCGGTCTCCCAGCGGAAGCGGCAGGTGAACTCGGGCCGGACCTGGTGCTCCCACAGGAACTCCAGCAGCGCCAGGCTTTCCCGCTCGGTCCATCCCTTGATGTGGGACGTGTGTGCGCTCGAAGTGTAGAGCGCCTTGCGGCCGGTCTCCGGATGCGTGCGCACGATGGGATGCTCGGCCGCCAGCGCCTTGGTCTCCTTGCCGGCCGCCTTCAGGCGGTCTTCGCGTGTCCTGCTGACCTCGGCCTTGGTCGAGGAGCTGACCCCGATCAGCCCGTCGAGCGTTGCCTTCAGCCCGTCCGACAGCGCCTCGTAGGCCATGTACTGGTTGGCGAACACGGTGTCGCCGCCGTAGGGAGGCACCTCGCGCGCCAGCAGCATGCTGCCCATCGGCGGAATCTCGAGGTAGGTGGTGTCGGAGTGCCAGAGGCCGCCGAAGTTGTTGCGCTCGCTCTCGAGCTTGACCACCGCGGTGATGAACGGCGCTTCGGGCAGGCCGTCGAGCTGCGGGTACTTGATCGGCTCGCCGAACTTGCGGGCGAAGGCCAGGTTCTGCTGCGGCGTCACCTTCTGGTCGCGCAGGAAGATCACGAGATGGTCGAGGAAGGCCTGGCGCACCTCGGCGACCACCTCGTCGTCGAGATCGCGCGACATGTCGACACCGTGCAGCTCGGCGCCGAGCGCGCCGGCGATCGGCCTGACCTCGATATGACGATAGTTGCGCATCGCTGTTCCCTACCCTTGTTCCTTCCCGCCTATTCCCTGGCCCAGGGCGGCCGCGTCTTGGCCATGAAATGCCGGATGCCCTCCGCTGCCTCCGGCCGGCGCAGCAGGCCGACCAGGCTTTCGGCGGCGTTGTCGAGCACGGCGCGATCATCCCGCGTGGCGCAGCCCAGCACCAGACGCTTGACGGCAGCCACGGCCCCGGGCTCCAGCCGCAGCACGTCGTCGAGCACGGCCTTCAAGGTGCGGTTGATCTCGGCGGTGTTGGCGCAGAAGTGTCGGCCGACGCCCAGCCGATACGCTTCCCTGCCGTCGATCACCCGGCTCGTGACGGCAAGGTCGCGCGCCGACCCCTCGCCGATGCGGCGCACCACGAAGGGAATGATCTGCGAGGGGATGAACCCGACCTTGGGCTCGGGCATGCCGAAGCCCGCGCTCTCATGCAGGATGACCACGTCCGAGCAGCAGGCCATACCGAAGCCGCCGCCCACCGCGGAGCCTTCGACGATCGAGATGGTGACCTGGGGCAACTCGTTCAGCGCCAGCAAGGCGTCGCCGAACTGGCGATAGGCCGCGACCAGCGGATCGGCGGCGCCGTTCGCAGGTCTCGGCGGCATGGCGGCCATGGCCTCGAGATCGCCGCCGGCACAGAAATGCCCGCCGGCGCCGCGGATCACCAGGGCGCGGCAGCGATTGTCCTGGCGCAATCCGGCAAAGGCGTCCTCGAGCTCCAGCATCATGGCGTGCGTGAGGGCGTTGCGCCGCTCCGGCCGGTTCAGCATCAGTCGCGCCACCGCGCCGTCGCGCTCGAGCTTGATGTTGGCGTAGTCGGCCATGGGCAAAGTCTTAGCGGGCGGCTATCGTGCCAACAAGATGACGCGTTTCGTGATTTCGCTGATCGCGGCGATGCTCATGCCGCTGCTCTGGGCCTTTGCCGCCTCGGCGCAGGAGTGGGGCCAGGTGACGACGCCGGCGCCGGGCCCGCCGCAATCCATCGGCTTCTACACCGCCGGCTGTCTGCAGGGCGCTCAGGCGCTGCCGCTCGACGGGCCGGGCTACGAGGCCATCCGCGTCAGCCGCAACCGCTACTGGGGCCAGCCTGTCACGATCGACTTCATCAAGCGCTTCAGCGAGCAGGTGCGCGCCGCGGGCCAGGCGCCGCTCTATATCGGCGATATCGGCCAACCACGCGGCGGGCCGATGAGTTTCGGCCACGCCAGCCACCAAGTCGGCCTGGATGTCGACATCTGGTTCGAGCGCCAGCCCGGCCCGCGCCGCGCGCCGGCCGAACGCGAGCACCCGCGCCTGCGCTCGCTGGTGCGTGGTGATGACCGCGGCATCGACGACACCGTGTTCACCGGCCAGCACGTGGCGCTGCTGCGCCTGGCCGCGACCTCGCCCGGGGTCGACCGCATGTTCGTCAACAAGTGGATCAAGCAGCGGCTCTGCCAGACCGTGACCGGCAACCGCGCCTGGCTCAACAAGCTCGTGGTGTGGGTGGGCCACGACGAGCACTTCCATGTCCGCATGTACTGCCCGCCCGGCAACCCGCAGTGCCAAGCGCAGGCCGGCTACTACGCCGACGACGGCTGCGGCGAACCGCTCGATCTCTGGTTCACCCGCCCGCCCGTGCGTCTGCCGCCGCCCGGCACCCCGCAGCCGCCCTACCGTCCCAAGCTGCCGGCAGCCTGTCAGGCGGTGTTGAACGCGCCTTAGCATTACAGTTGCATTCTCCTTTTGATATGTGCCCGGCGCGCGTCAGCTTGATGGGCGCGGCGCCAGAGTGACCAGGCGATGACGTGGGCGTGTGGGATGCGCCGTTGAGCGAGCTTGATGGCGATGCGGCGGATTTCCTGGATCGACCAGCGGATCAGGCCAGCGGATCAGGAACGCCGCGTTGTCCCGAGACGGAGCGTGGTTTTTTTTGGCGGCTCGTCGACGGCTCGTCATTGGCGCGATTGCGGATAACCGCCATCATGGCGAAGGCGAGCATGACGAGCGACACATGGCGGTGCCAGCCATGCCAGGAGCGGGTTTCATTGTGATCGAGGCCGAGCTCGTTCTTGGCGGCTTCGAAGCTGTCTTCGATGGCCCAGCGACGGCCTTCCACCGATACCAGCTTTTGCCTGGACGTGCCCTTGGGGCACCACGTGGAGAAGAAGGCGAGATCGTCATCGGCAATGTTGCGGCGGATCAACAAACCCCGCGTCCATT
>WHTW01000191.1 GCA_009377525.1 Rhodospirillales bacterium | reverse complement strand
CGTCGATAGCGGCAAGCTGGCCGGCACGGGTGCGCATTCCTACAGCGTTGGCAAGACCGCTTAGGGGGCCGAGGGTGCGCGGATTCCTCGAGAACGTCGCGAAGCGCCGAACCTGCATTTCCTACCAGGAGCTGGCGAAGGCTCTTCATATCTTGCCACCCCATTCCATCCATCGGGTGACGGAAGGCCTGGAGCGCCTGATGGAGGAGGATGCCGCGGCGGGTCGCCCGTTCATCGCAGCGCTCGCCATCAGCAAGGCGCGTGGCGGCCTACCGGCGCCCGGATTCTTCGACTGCGCCCGACGTCTCGGCCGGTTCGTGGGGGATCCGGACGGCCAGGATGCAAGGACGTTTCACGCCGCCGAGCTGCACGCCGTCCTTGCTCGCTGGGGCGACAATTCCGATCCCTGACCGAAGCGGTGGACTGACGGATCGTCCAGGCCCCCAACATTCATAGGAGTCGATGTCCAGCAGCGGCTATTCGATGTTCAGGAACGACCGCGGCGTCCCGGAAATCTGCATCGGGGTGAAAGAGTTCAAGTGCATCGGCGTGTCCCCACCGCATGACCACCCGCACATCTACATCAATATGCGCGAGGCGGACACCGTCCCCTGTCCCTATTGCGCGACGCGGTTCCGCTTCGATCCTCGATTGACACCGCTCGAGGCCGACCCGCCGGACAGCTTCTTTGCTGTCGACAACCTTTGAGGCTGGCGCTCAGCGCCCCTGGCGGGCTGGGAGGCGAAGGGCTTGCGGGCCGCCAATGTCGCGCGCTCAATCCAGCTTCTGTTGGTCGAGGAACGCGAGAGCTGGTCGGCGCTGACCGAAAAAGGTCAGCAGCGCGACAAAGCGCTACCCGGCTGGATGCGACGCCGTAGCGTGCGAAGCGGCACGACACGCCGCTCGGTGTTGACGGCGAGAGGCTGGATAGATCGTACGGACAAGGCAAAAAGGACTACGGTCGTTGTGGCCGTGGCTGTCCCGCGCTCCAGCACATTCGTTCGAAGGAATCTCATGTCCATGAAACATCGCCGCGGGAATCGCGAAGTGAAGAAGCCCAAGCAGAACAAGCCGAAGGTGATCGCTTCGACCTCACCGTTCGCCTCGGCCAGTTCCAACCCGGCCAAGGGTGCGGCTGCCAGGCGCAAGTAGTCCTGCCCGAGCAACCTCGCCCAAGGTGACGAGGCCCAGGGTGACGAGGCCCAGGGTGACGAGGCCCAGGGTGACGACAATCGCCTGTGTACCTACCGCCGCCCTCGCTGAGGTCCAGGCGCACTTTGCCCTTCGAACCGACTCATCCTGAGGCCCACCCCCATGCCGGCCCGAGAGAGCCAGCCGGCCGAGCCCATGTACCAGGTCCAGCCGCCTCGCCCTAAGGGTCAGCCTCGGTCATCGTGGAAAGGTCCACGAGATGACCGGACTTCCGTCGGGGCGGACCTTTTTCCAGCCCTTGCGTTAAATGACTCCTCGCCAATCAGGGGTCATTGCGTCGCGCCGATTCGCAGCTTTCACATGAAACCAAGCTCGAGCCGCGCAGCTTCCGACATCCGCGACTTGTCCCATGGCGGGTCCCAGACCAGCGCGACATGGGCATCGGTTACGCCCTCCACCGCGCGGACCTTGGCCTCAACCTCCCCGGGCATCGCCCCTGCGGCCGGACAGTTGGGCGCGGTCAGGGTCATCTTGATGTCGACCACGCCGTCGTCGGCCACTTCAAGGGCGTAGATCAGCCCCAACTCGAAGATGTTGACCGGAATTTCGGGGTCGTACACCGACTGCAGCGTCGCTTCGACGCGCTCACGCAACGCCGCCGCTCGTGCGTCGTCGCCTCCGGTAGGCACAGTGGGTTTCGTCATTTCGATCTCCGACGTCATTCCGTTTTCACCGGCTGTGTGGCGCGGTCGAGTGCCGCCACCAGCGTGTGCCAGGGCAGGGTCGCGCACTTGACGCGCACCGGAAACTCGCGAACGCCACCGAAAACGGCGAGCTTGTCGAGGTCTGCGAGCGCGTTGGCCGCGTCTTCTTCGTCCCTGGCGGTGAGGCCGGTGTGGAAGCGTTCGAACATCGCGCGGACCTCGGCCTCGGTCTTGTCCTTGATCGCTTCGGTCATCAGCGAGGCAGACGCCAGCGAAATAGCGCAACCGCGACCTTGGAAGCGCACATCGGCAATGCGGCCGTCCTCGATCGAAAGGAATATGGTCACCTTGTCGCCACAGAGCGGATTATCACCGTCGGCACGATGGCTGGCGCCGGCGAGCGCGCCAGAATTCCGCGGCCGCTTGACGTGGTCGAGGATTACCTCCTGGTAGAGATCGCGCAATTCGCTCACAGCCGGAACACCTCCCGAACCGTGCTCAGGCCGGCGACGAGAGCGTCGACGTCATCACGGTCGTTGTAGATCGCAAACGAGGCGCGCACCGTCGCGGCAACGCCGAATCGGTCCATGGTCGGTTGGGCGCAATGATGGCCGGCGCGTACGCAGATGCCATCGTGATCGAGAATTGTGCCGATGTCGTGCGGATGCACGCCGCCGAGGTCGAATGAGACCACGCCGGAGCGCCGGCGCGGCTGCCCGATGATACGCAGGGAATTGATCTTCGACAGTTCGCGTATGGCATAGGCAAGCAGTTCGCTCTCATGCGTCGCGATCGCGTCATAACCGATCGATTGCACGTAGGCGATCGCTGCCCCGAGCCCGACTGCGCCGGCGAAATGTGGCGTGCCCGCCTCGAACTTCCACGGCAGCTCGTTGTATTCTGTTTTCTCGAACGTGACTGCCCGGATCATGTCGCCGCCGCCTTGCCATGGCGGCATCGCCGCTAATAGGGCGGCCTTGCCATAGAGCACGCCGATCCCGGTCGGCCCGTAAAGCTTGTGGCCGGAAAAGACGTAGAAGTCGCAATCGAGCGCCTGCACATCGACGGCCTGATGCGGCACCGCCTGGCAACCGTCGATCAGCACGGGGATGCCGTACATTTTGGCAAGGCGAGTAACCGCTTCGACCGGCAGCACAGTGCCGAGCGCGTTGGCGACATGCGTCACCGCGATCAGCTTCGTGCGCGGACCAATCAGCCGGGCGAACGCGTCCAGATCGAGTTCGCCCGCATCGTCGATCGGCGCCACTTTCAGCACGATGCCCTTTTCGTCGCGCAGCATCTGCCACGGCACGATGTTGGCGTGATGCTCCATGTGGGTGATGAGCACCTCGTCGCCTGCAGAGAGGAAGGTGCGGCCGTAGCTCTGCGCCACCAGGTTGATCGCTTCCGTCGCGCCGCGCACGAAGACGATTTCGCGCGTCTCGCGCGCGTTCAACAGGCCACGGACCTTTTCGCGCGCCGCCTCATAGGCATCGGTGGCGCGCTGGCTCAGCCAGTAGACGCCGCGATGCACGTTGGCATATTCGGCCTCATAGAAATGCCGCTCGGTATCGATCACGGCCTGCGGCTTTTGCGCGCTTGCCGCGCTGTCGAGGAACACCAGCCGCTTGCCGTGCACCCTCCGAGACAGGATCGGAAAATCCGCCCGGATGCGCGCAACGTCAAGCGAACGCGAGGCCGTAACGGCTTGGCGCGCGCTCACGGCCGCGAGCCTTTCGCGAGCCACGAGTCGCAGGCGCGCCGGAAATAGGCACGCGCCGCCTGGCCACCGATGCCCTCGATCAGCTCGTTGAGGAAAGCGTCGATCAGGATCGAGCGGGCGTCCGCCTCATCCACGCCACGGGCCTGTAGATAGAAGAGTGCATCCCTATCGAGATCGCCGACCGTAGCGCCATGGCTGCATTTCACGTCGTCGGCGAGGATCTCGAGTTCCGGCTTGGTATCGGCGGCCGCCGCGGCGGACAGGAGCAAGTTGCGGCTACTCTGCCGCGCATCGGTCTTCTGCGCGTCCGGCGCCACCCGGATGCGGCCCTGGAAGACCGCGTGCGCATGCCCGGCCACCACGCTCCTGAACTCCTGGCTGCTGGTGCCACGCGGCTTGGAATGGTCGATGCGGATCGTCGTGTCGAGGTGCTGGGCATCGCATGCCAGCGTCACGCCGGCGAGCCGCGCCGTGGCGTCGGTGGCGGCAAGGTCGATGTCGAACTCGTTGCGGCCGAGCTCAGCGCCCAGCGATACGGCGAACATGCGATAGGCGGCCTGGCGTTCCAGCCGGACCGACGTGGCGGCGACGTGAAATGCCGACCCTCCTTCAGCTTGCAGCTTGTAGTGTCGCAAGATCGCGTTGGGGGCGATCGCGATCTGCGTGACCACGTTGGTCCAGTAAGCCCCGACGCCAAGACTCACGTAGGTTTCGAGCACCGTTGCACTCGATCCCGCTTCGGCGCGAATGAGGTTGCGCGGCTGGAAGGCCAGCGGCGCCGAATCGGGTATCGCGACGAACAGCAACTGCACGGGATCCAGGACGGCGCCCCGGCCGAGATGAACGACGGCACCGTCGTTCATGAAGGCTGTATTGAGATCAAGCAGGCTACGGGCCCGCGAATCCGCGGCAACGGAAGGCGGCGCGATCAAGGCATGCAGATCGTCTTCATCGGCATCCCCCAAGCCCACGACCCGCGTGCCGTCAGGCACATGATCCAGGGCCGACAGATCGGGCCGAAATTGGCCGTTCACGAAAACGACGAGGTGGCAATCCGGCGTCAGTCGATAAGGCGCAAGCGCCGCTTTCGTGAGGGCTGGTTGCGATGGCACCACAACATTGTGGAATGTGGTTTGCGTCAGCGGATTGAGATTCGTGAACTTCCACGCCTCCACCTTCGCGGTCGGAAATCCGTTGCTGCCGAATCTTTTGATGGCCGCATCGCGCTTGGCGTCGAGCCAAGCGAATCCGGCCCCGGGAAGTAGCGACCTCGCGACGGCAAACTGCCGGATGTATGGGTCGATCGATGTAATATCGACACTCATGATCAATCCTCGCGGTCGCCAATCATGTGGCCGCCGCCTTGACCAAGTCGGCGTATCCCTTGGCTTCCAGTTCGAGGGCGAGTTCCTTGTCGCCGGACTTGATGATGCGGCCCGCGGCCAGAACATGGACCTTGTCCGGCACGACATAGTCCAACAGGCGTTGATAGTGTGTGATCAGCAACGTGGCGCGCCCGGGACCCCGCAATGCGTTGACGCCCTCGGCCACGATCTTGAGCGCGTCGATGTCGAGGCCAGAATCGGTCTCATCGAGAATGGCGAGGCGCGGATCGAGCATCCACATCTGAAAGATCTCGTTGCGCTTCTTCTCGCCGCCCGAGAAGCCGACATTGACCGGACGCGACAGTGACGCTTCGTCCATGTTCAACAGCTTCAGCCTCTGGCGCGCGAGTTTCAGGAATTCAATCGCGTCGAGCTCCGGCTGGCCGCGATGGCGGCGCACGGCGTTGACCGCGGATTTGAGGAAGTTGGCGTTCGACACGCCTGGAATCTCGACTGGGTACTGGAAGGCGAGAAACACGCCTTCTTGCGCCCGCTCTTCCGGCTTCATCGCGGTCAAGTCTTGCCCCTGAAAGAGAACGCGGCCGCGCGTCACCGCATAGCCCTCGCGACCTGCCAGTGTGTAGGCGAGCGTGCTCTTGCCCGACCCGTTCGGCCCCATCATTGCATGCACCTCGCCCGGTGGCACCCGAAGGTCGAGCCCGTGCAGGATTTCCTTGCCGTCGACTTCGACATGCAGGTCTTCGATGTTGAGCATTGGCTATCGATCCTTTGCCTCGCGCCTCAGCCGACGCTGCCTTCGAGGCTGACGCCAAGCAGCTTCTGGGCTTCGACCGCGAACTCCATCGGCAGGTTCTGCAGGACCTCACGGCAGAAGCCGTTGACGATGGTGGTCACCGCCTCTTCCGTCGACATGCCACGCTGACGGCAATAGAACAGTTGATCGTCGCTGATCTTCGACGTCGTTGCCTCATGCTCGACGCGCGCGGTGCGGTTCTTGACTTCGATATAGGGCACGGTATGGCCGCCGCATTGAGAGCCGATCAATAGGCTGTCGCACTGCGAGTAGTTGCGAGCGCCTTCGGCGCGCGCTTGGATACGCACAAGCCCGCGATAGGTATTCTGGCCGTGACCGGCCGAAATTCCCTTGGAGATGATGGTCGAGCGCGTATTCCGCCCAATATGGATCATCTTGGTGCCGGTATCGGCCTGCTGCCAGTTGTTGGTCACGGCGACCGAGTGGAACTTCCCGACCGACTCGTCGCCCTGCAGGATCACGCTCGGGTACTTCCAGGTGATGGCGGAGCCGGTTTCGACCTGTGTCCACGAAATCCGCGAGCGCGCCCCGCGGCACGCGCCGCGCTTGGTGACGAAGTTATAGATCCCGCCCTTGCCGTTCTTGTCGCCCGGATACCAGTTCTGCACCGTGGCATAGCGGATCTCCGCGTCCTCGAGCGCCACCAGCTCCACGACGGCGGCGTGAAGCTGGTTTTCGTCGCGCATCGGTGCCGTGCATCCTTCGAGATAGCTCACATAAGAGCCCTTGTCGGCGATGATCAGGGTTCGTTCGAACTGCCCCGAGTTCTTGGCGTTGATCCGGAAATAGGTCGACAGCTCCATCGGGCAGTGCACGCCGGGCGGCACGTAAACGAACGAGCCATCGCTGAACACCGCGGAGTTCAGCGTCGCAAAGAAGTTGTCGCTGTATGGCACGACGCTGCCGAGGTATCGGCGCACCAGTTCCGGATGCTCGCGTACAGCTTCGGAAATCGGGCAGAAGATGATGCCCAGCTCCTTGAGCCTCCCTTGGAAAGTGGTGGCGACGGAGATCGAGTCGAACACGGCATCCACCGCGATCCCGGCGAGCGCCGCCCGTTCCCCAAGCGGGATACCGAGCTTTTCGTAGGTCCTGAGCAGCTCGGGATCCACTTCGTCGAGGCTCCCCGGCTGCTTGCTCCGCTTCGGCGCGGCGTAATAGTAAATCTCCTGGTAGTCGATCTTGGGATAGGTCACGCGCGCCCAGGTCGGTTCCCGCTCCTGCGTCTGCTGCCAGATGCTGAACGCTTTCAGACGCCAGTCGAGAAGCCACTGCGGTTCTTCCTTCTTGGCCGAAATGAAGCGGACGGTGTCCTCGTTGAGGCCCTTCGGCGCGAAGTCCGACTCGATGTCGGTGATGAAGCCATATTTGTAGTCACCTTGCAGCGAGCGAAGCGATTCGATCGTTTGCTGGGTTGCGGTCATGGTGGACCCTCGATGCTCAGTCCTGAGCTTTGTCGGCGAACAGACCGCGAGAAGCTGCAGGCCGGTTCGCGGTTTGCAATTCGGGCGCGGGCACGGCGATGTCGGCTAGAGATACGTCGTCGAGCGCCTTCAGCACGGCTGCATTGATCCGGTGCAATCCAACGCGCGCCGGGCACACGGCCTCAACCTCGCATCGGCTGAGGCCCGATCTAAGGCATTGTGTTAACGCGACAGGACCATCGAACACGGTCACAATAGTACCGACCGGTATCGTCGCTGCTGGTCGCGCGAGCCTGTAGCCGCCCTTGACGCCACGGATGGACGAAAGCAGACCTTCGCGGCAGAGCCGCGTCAGGACCTTGGCAACGGTTGGCCCCGGCAATTGCGTCGCCAAGGTGATCTCGGCAGCCGTGTGAATCCGCTCTTGATGCTGAGCAACATGCGTCATCAGCACCACCGCGAAATCAGCTAATCGGCTCAGTCGCATCGTCCCTCCCGAGCCCTGCCGTGGGCCAGGCCCAACGTAGCTCCCTGCATATATGACTAATTTAGTCTTATTCAATCCCGCCCCGGTATTGCGCGCCGTTTGCGCCATTCATGGCGGGTCGGCGATCATCGGAACAGGAGCGCCACACGCAAGGTCTGGATCGCGGAAGGCTGATTGCCAGTTCCGCGCGGTCTCGAGCTGTGCGCAATTGAGGAACTGGGCGCCGACAAGATTGGCGCCGGCAAGATCAGCGGCATCGAGGACTGATTTGAAGAAATTGGCGCCTGCGAGATTGGCGTCGGTCAATGTCGCGCCGCTGAGAATTGTGCCGCGAAAATCTGCCTTGCGACAATCAGCACCCGCGAGGTTGGCCCTGGCGAGGTCCAGGCCGCGCAAGCTCGCGTTCGCGAGGTCGGCCGGTGTACCCGAGTGCGCCGCCCGCCACGTGTTCCAGGCATCCGCGCCTTGCTTCAGCACCGCGAGATGCGCTTGGTCGGCCATCGGCTATTCCGGTGCGGACAGTCCGGTTGGCAGCCGACTGTCTGTCAGGCTGAGCGCGGTGGCGAGCTGGGCGCGAACCAGGCCCTGCGTATCCCGCAAATCCGCAGCCGAGAGGTCGGCGCCGTCGAACCGTGCGACGCGAAGGTAGGCGCCCCGAAGGTCAACCTGTCGCAATGATGCACCGTCCAGGAACGCGCCACCAAGTCGCGCAGCCCGGAGATCCGCGCGATCCATGTACGCCTGCCGAAGGTTGGCGCCGCGCAGGTTCGCGGCGCGCAAATCGGCGTCGCGCAAATCGGCCCCTTCAAGGTTGACCCCGCTCATATCGGCGCCCTGCAGGCGGGCTTGCCGCAACACCGCCTTCGTCATGAGGGCAAACTCCAGGTCCGCACCGACGAAACTCGCCGCATCGATCTGCGCCGCATCGAGGTTGGCGCCGGATAACCGGGCACCCGCGAGATCGGCCCCGGTCAGACAGGCGCCGCCCAAGTCGGCCCCGATCAGATTTGCTCTTTGCAGATTGGCGTATGCGAAATTGGCGTTTCGCAAGAGTGCATGGTCGAGCTTTATCCGCCGCAGCGCCTTGCCGGAAAGATCGCACCCCGTAAGGTCGGCAGCACTGAGATCGGCGCGCGTCCCCTGTTCCCGGCTCGTCTCAAGATAGATACGGTGCGCGCTCAGGATTTGCTCGAGTGCCTCGAGCGAAACCGCGCGCAGCCGGTCCGGCCGCGAGGCTTCGCCGGGCAACGCAGGCTTCGTCTTCGATAGGTCGGTCTTTTCCATGGCGTCATCCCGATCGTAGCACGGACTGCCGATCTTGGGCCGCGTGCGGTTCTGCGTCCGCAAACCGCTCTAGCCTTCCTGCCGGCGCGACCGTGCGACCACGGTAAGGGCATTCAGCATGCGCGCGGCGGCGGGCGCCAGCGGCGTATCTGCCCGCATGAAAGCGCCCATGCGCGGACGCCGCAGGCGTTCACGGATGTGGACGCGCTGCAGGAGGCCCGCGGCCGCTCCCGCCTCGGCGTCCTGCACCGGAATCAGGCCCATCAGGTCGCTGGCCGCGATCAGCGCCAGGGCGGTGGCGTGCGATTCGCAATGCACGCGCATGTTGGGCGTGGGCAGGCCCGCGGCGGCGAAGGCCTGCTCGAGCAGCCCGCCCGCGCCCAGGCGGTAGATCATCAGCCACGACGCCGAGGTGAGCTCTGTCAGTGAGGTGGCGCGCGCCAGCGGGTTGCCCCGGCGCGCGGCGATCACGATCTCCGACTGCCCCAGCATCCTGAACACCAGGCCGCCTTCGACCGGAGCGAAGCCGCGCTCGGCGATCGCGAAGTCGAGGCTGCCGTCGCGCACCAGCGGCATCAGCACGTCGCGCGTCCCCTCGCGAATGCGGATGCGGGCGTGCGGCCGCTCGGCGCGGAAGCGGGCGATGGCCTTGGGCACCAGCACGATGCCGGGAGGGCCGACGCCGAACGACGCCGATCCCTCGGTACCGCCGCGCAGCTCGCTCAGCTCCTCGCGCACACGCGCCAGTTCCGACTGCACGACGGCGGCGCGCGCGCCGAACAGCCGTCCGGCCTCGGTCAGGCGAACGCCGCGCGACGTCCGGACGAACAGCTCGGCCTGCAGGTCGGCCTCGAGGCTGGCCAGTGCCTTGCTGATCGCCGGCTGGGAGATGCCGATGCGGCGCGCGGCGGCGCGCAGGCTGCCGGCCTCGCGCACCGCCAGGAAAGCCCTGATTTGTCCAAGTTGCATCCGCGATATCCTAGGGTTATCGCCACAAAGCCTAGCTCATCTTCCGCGGCAGACGACAGCGTGTTCTTCTGCGCCACAGGAGGCACGCCCCATGACACGTCGCTCCACCCTGACACGTCGCTCCGCGTTGCTCGCTCCGATCCTCGCATCGCCGTTCCTCGCCACCGCCTGGCGCGATGCCGCGGCCCAGGATTATACCGCCGGCGCGATCCGCATCATCGCCCCCGGTCCCGCCGGCAGCCCGCGCGACCTGCGCGCGCGCTGGGCAGCCGAGCAGCTCGGTCCTGCTCTCGACCGTCCCGTCGTCGTCGACAACAAGCCCGGGGCGGGCGGCAACATCGGCATGGAAGCGGCGGCCAGGAGCGCGCCCGACGGACGCACGCTGGTCATCGTCGACAACGGCACGCTGACGCAGAACCCGCACATCTACCAGCGGCCGGGATACAATGCGCGTACCGACTTCGCGCCGGTGATCGTCCTGATCGAGGCTTCCCTGCTGCTGGCCGTGCCGGCGGCATCGCCGGTGCGCAAGGTGTCCGATCTCGTGGCGCTGGCGCGGGCGACGCCGGGCAAGCTCTCCTACGGCTCGCCGGGCATCGCCACGCCGCCGCACCTGGCCGGCGAGTTGTTCAGCCGGGCGGCCGGCATCGACGTCCTGCACGTTCCCTACAAGGGCGCGCCGCCCGCCATCCAGGATCTCGTCGGCGGCCGGCTGGACTATGTCATCGACAGTGTCGCGCTGCTGCAGCCGCTGGCCGCGGCCGGCAAGGTGCATGCGATCGCCGTCACCGGTCCCAAGCGCCTCGAAGGCCTGCCCGATATCCCGACCTTCGCCGAATCGGGCTTGCCGGGCGTCGTCTATGTCGCCTGGATGGGCCTGGCTGTCCCGGCGGGAACGCCGGCGCCGCTGATCGAACGATTGAATCGCGAGCTCGCCCGCGCGCTGGCCACGGATCAGGCGAAGGCGTGGTTCCGCGGCCAGGGCGCCACGACGCTGGGCGGCACACCCGCCGACTTCGCCAAGCGCATCGAGACGGACTACCAGCGCTGGGGCGACGTCATTCGCGCGGCGGGCATCAAGGCAGAGTAGAGCCGATACGAAGTCATCGCCTCTCTGGCGAAGCGTGATCGGCTTGGGCGAGGTGGTTGCCGTATAATACGGACGACTGCATAGTTCCCGGCAAGCAGCTGGAGCACAATCCGTCCAGCTGGAATCAGCTGGACGGATTGCACCCTGTGAAACAACATCGCCCGTGCGCGCGAATCCAATCAGATGGAACCGCACGCGGTTCCATCTGATTGGATTCCGCTCTACCGACTGCCAGGGGAGATGCGGGAGATGGTCGGCGAGGAGTCACCCCGCTTTGTCGGACGCTCGATGCAGCGGCGGGAGGATCATCGCCTGCTGACGGGACGCGGGCAGTTTGTCGCCGATCTGACCCTTCCGGGCATGCTGCACGCCGTCTTTGTCAGAAGCCAGTTTGCGCACGGCCGCATCCGCTCGATCGATGTCGGCGGGGCGGCGGCGATGCCGGGAGTCCTGCGGGTGCTCACGGGTGCGGAGCTCCTGCGCATCGCGCCGCCTGTTGCCGGCGGGCAGCTGTCGCTGCCGGGCAAGTGGCGAACTGCCGTGCAGCACACCATCCACAATCCGCAACAGCCGATGCTGGCCGTCGGCAAGGTTCGACATGTGGGCGAAGCGGTTGCGGTGGTCGTGGCCGAGAACCTCTATCAGGCTCTGGATGCCGCCGAGCTGGTGACTGTCGACATCGAACCCCTGGCAGTGGTCGTGGATCCGGAGGCCGCACTGGCACCGGGGACGGAGATCATCCACGAAGAGTACGCAACCAACCTGATCGGCGAATTTGCCGTTGAAAAAGGTCAGGTGGCGGCGGCTCTCTCTGGCGCTCCGCACAGGCTTCGACGTCGCTTCTACACGCATCGCTATGCTGGCATTCCCATGGAATGCCGTGGCGTGATCGGCGCTCATGACCACAGAACCGATTCCGTTACGATCTGGTCGGCAACACAGGTGGTGCACTCCGTTCGCCGGGCGGCTGCGGCATTCCTCCAGTTGCCCGAAGCGCGAGTCCGCTGCGTGGCGCTCGATGTCGGCGGAGGCTTCGGCACCAAGGGACACGTTTACCCCGAGGACCTGCTGATCCCCTTCCTGGCCCGGCTGGTCGGGCGCCCCGTACGCTGGATCGAGGAGAGGCAAGAGCATCTGTTATGCTCCTGCCATTCACGCGACCAGCTGCACGAGGTTGAAGTCGGCTTCGACTCCGAGGGCCATGTCGTCGCATTCCGCGACGAGTTCCTCGTCGATTGTGGAGCGTGGAATCCGGTGGGGGTCGCGATAGCCTACAACACCGCGGTCCATTTGCTTGGTCCCTACAGGATCGCGAACTTCGCCGCGACGGCGCGAATCGTGGCGACCAACAAGGTGCCGAATGCACCATATCGTGGCGCCGGTCGGCCGGAGGCTGCCTTCGCCATGGAGCGAACCATGGATCTGATCGCGCATGCGCTTGGCCTCGAACCCACCGAGGTCAGGCGGCGCAACATGATCCACCCGAAAGAGATGCCCTGTGCCATGGGCCTGCCTTATCGTGACGGCGAGCCGATTGTGTATGACAGCGGTGACTTCCCTGGTGCCATGGATAAGGTACTGCAGGCGATCGGTGGCCTGGCTGCCTTCCGGGATCGCCAGCGCGAGGCACGACGGTTGGGCCGCTATCTCGGTCTTGGCGTTGCAAGCTATGTCGAGGGCACCGGCGTCGGGCCGTTCGAGAGTGCAATGGTGCGGATCGAGCCGACCGGGTCGATATACGTCAGCTCGGGGGCCTGTTCCCAGGGGCAGGGCATGGAGACGATCTTCGCCCAGGTGGTGGCTGACACCTGGGCGGTCGATCCGCGCGACGTCGTCATCGCGTTGGGCGACACCTCTCTGATCGCCATCGGTTTCGGTACGATCGCCAGCCGGAGCACCGTGAACCTGTCCGCGGCCATCTACCACGCCAGCGAGCGGCTGCGCGCAAAGGTATTCGCAATCGCCGGCAACATGATGGAGTGCGCACCGGCCGACCTCGAGCTGCGTCATGGCAAGGTCGGCGTCGTCGGCGTTCCAGGAATGGAGGTGACTCTCGCGGCCGTGGCGCAGGCTGCCCGTCCTGGCTGGGATCATCGTCGTCCGGCGGGCGTCGATGCCGGCCTCGAGGAAACCTTCTACTGGGAACCGCCGACGGTTACCTGGGCCAACGCAACGCATCTTGCACTGGTCGACGTGGACACTGCGTCGGGCACGATCGCGGTCGACCGATACGTCGTGGCGCACGACTGCGGCGTGGTCATCAATCCGATGCTGGTCGATGGCCAGATCGTCGGCGGTACGGTGCAGGGACTTGGCGGAACCCTGTTCGAGGAGTTCGTCTATGACCGGCAGGGGCAACTGCTGACAGGATCGCTGATGGATTATGCATTGCCGCGGGCAAGCGACAGTCCAAGCGTGGAATTGTTGCACCACGAGTCGCCCTCTCCCTTGAACCCTTTCGGCGTGAAGGGAGTGGGCGAGGGCGGTGCCATTGCTCCTCCCGCGGCGATCGCGAACGCCGTATGCGATGCGCTTGCGGCGTTCAAGGCTGAGTTCAATGCCACGCCCCTGAAGCCGGAGCACATCGTCAGAGCAATAGCGACTGGTGACAAAGGCAGCGGCGTCATGCGGTCGCTCCTCTAGAGCGGATTCCGATCAGATGGAACCGCTCGCGGTTCCATCTGATCGGAATCGCGCGCACGAGAGATCCGGGTTGCACAGGGCACATTCCGTCCAGCTGATTCAAGCTGGACGGAATGTGCTTTAGGCGAGCGGTGTTCAGGGGAG
>WHTW01000190.1 GCA_009377525.1 Rhodospirillales bacterium | reverse complement strand
CGCTCTATGCGGACCAGCCGCTCGGTCAGACCATCGGTGGCGAGCTGCTGCTGGGCATCGGCCGACGCCAAGTTGCCGAGATGCTGGATGATCGACGCCTGACCGCTCTCGAGGTTCGCCAAGCGCCGCTTGACCTCTCCAAGCGACCCCTGGACGTCCGAGATATCGGCACGAATGGCGCGCAGCTGCGTCAACACCAGATTTTCGGGACTATCGACCATGCGATTCTTCTAGCACGAAAAGGATCGCGTCGTAAGCAACTGTCGCGTGCATTATTGCCTTGCGATCAACCGCTCAATCAACGTGCCGCTAGTCTGCCGCCGCGCGCTGCTCCACCGCCGCCGTCGCCGGCCGGTTGGCCTTCAGGAACGTCCGGATGTGGCGGACCGCCAGCGGAATCTTCTCCGGCGTATCCTTCCACGGATACATGCTGACCTGCGAATTGGGCGCAAGCATCGCCGACTCGACGGCCACCGCGTAGGGATGCGGCGGGATGTCGTCGGGCAACACCAGGATCGGCGTCTGGCAGGCGCGCACGAAATCGCGGCTGACGGTGAACACGAAGTCGGCGTTGGCGCGGTACATCGTGGCGAGGAACGCGCTTACCTGGTCCATGGTGACGTCAGGCCGCCGCGCGGCGAAGGCCGGGCCCCAGGTGTTCATGTTGTTCTGGTAGAACTGGTCGGGCATCTCCGGCCGATGGCCGCTGGGCTGGGTCAACACCGCGGCGACCACGCGGTTCGGCGCGCGCTTGATCAGGTTCCAGATGAACGGCCCGCCGATGCAGTAGCCCAGCACCATGAACCTGTCGATGCCGAGGTGGTCCATCAGGCCGATATGGTCGTCAGTGAAGGCGTCCCACGGCCGGTCGATCTCGAGCGGGCCCGACGACTGGCCGGCATTGGCGTTGCGCAGGTCGGCGCCGATGCAGCGGAAGCCGTCCTTGGCGAACTCCTTCATGGCGTTGAAAGGATGGCTGGTGTCCAACCCGGCGATCGTCGAGTTGAGCCCGCCGCCCGGGATCACCAGCAGCGGAAAGCCTGAGCCCATCTCTTCGTAATGGATGCGGACTTTGCCTCGTTCATAGGTCGGCATGGCGCTTCCTCCTTGCGCGGGGCAGGGTTAGCCCCAGACGGCGTTGGCCACTTCCACGCAGCGCGCCAGCTTGGCGTGCATGTCGCCCACGCTCAATGGATTTCCGGCGACCGTGCTTGCAAAGCCGCATTGCGGGCTGATGCCCAGGCGGTCGCCGTCGATGTGCCGGGAGGCCTCCCCGAGGCGCCGTTTCAGCAGATCGACGGGCTCCAGGGCCGGCACTTTCGAGCTCACCAGCCCGAGCACCGCGCCCTTGTCCTTGGGCAGGAAGCGCAGTGGCGCGAAGTCGCCGGCGCGCGGCGTGTCGTATTCCAGCAGGAAGTGGCTGACCCGGGCACGACCGAACAGCTGCTCGGCCACGTCGTCATAGCCGCCGCTCGACAGGTAGCGGCCCTTGAAGTTGCCGCGGCACATATGGATGGCGAAGATCATGCCGGCCGGCGCACCCTCGATCGCCCGGTTCAGCGCCTCGACATAACGCGTCACCAGGCCGGCCGGATCGAACCCGTCGGCGCGCACCAGCTCGCGTATCGTGGAATCGCACAGCATGGCGAGTGCCACCTCGTCGAACTGGATGTAGCGGCCGCCGGCGCGGGCGATGTCGGCGATCTCGGCGCGATAGATGCCCGCAAGATCGGCGAAGTAGGCGTCGAGATCGGGATAGAGGCCCGGCCTGGCAAAGCCGCTGCCGGCATAGAAGTGCAGCGTCGAGGGCGCCGGCATCGTCACCTTGATCGTGCGCGACGTGATCGGCGCCAGGAACGCGACCTCGTCGGCAGCGAGCGGCACGGTGCGCCTGAGCGGCGCCTCGGCGATGGGCGCCGTGAAGTCGCTCTCCGCGCCTGTGTCGTCGCGGAACTTGAAGCGCGCCGGACCGATCGTGACTCCTTCCAGGCGCTGCACGAAGCGGCCCCAGTAGGAGCCGCGCCGGAACTCGCCGTCGTTCACGACCTGCAGGCCGACCTCTTCCTGCAGCCGCACGGCGTCGCGGATCGCCTCGTCCTGGATACGGTCGAAGGTCTCATCGTCGATGCGTCCCGCGCCGTGATCACGAAAGGCCTGCTTCAGCGCCGCCGGGCGCAGCAGGCTGCCGACGTGATCGGCGCGGAACGGCGGCGTCATCCGCCGATGCCCGTCAGCCGGCGCACAACCTCGAGCTGGATATCGGCCGCCTCGACCATCTCGGCGATCGGCACCGATTCGTTGGCGGCATGACCCTGCGCGCCCGAGCCCGGCCCGAAGTTGATGATCTCTATGCCATCGTCGGCGTAGTAGCGGCCGTCGCTGACGCCGGTGGCGTTGAGGAATTTTACCTTGCGGCCGGTCTTGGCCTTTACGACCTGCTCGAAGGCGCCGACGGCGGCACCGTTCTCCGGAGCGAAGAAGCCGTTGGTGCCGGTCAGGAACTCGACCGCGTACATGTTCCTGGGTTCGCCGACCTTGTCGACGACGGCCTTCAGCTCCTTGAAGGCGTCCTTGACCTTCTCGTTGGGCAGCAGGCGGCGGTCGATCTCGACGGTGCAGGCCGAGGGCACGACGTTGGTATTGTGGCCGCCATGGAACATGCCGACGTTGACCGTCGACTTCATGGCGCCCTTCGCGCGCTTGGGCAGGGCCTTGTCGTAATGCGCCTGCAGGGCGCCCACCAGCCGCATCATGCGCAGGATGGCGTTATCGCCGGCGGCCGGATTGCCGGCGTGGGCGGCGCGGCCCTTGGTCGTGATCCTGGCCCACATCACGCCGCGCTCGGCCACGATCAGGTTGTTCTCGGTCTGCGCGCCCAGGATCAGGGCGTCGGGCCGCACCCGGCCGGTCCCGCGCAAAAACGCCATGCCGTCGGGCCCGAGATTCTCCTCGTCGGCCACGAAGGTGAAGATGAGCTGGCCCTGGCGCGGTCCGCCGCGGCGGGCGATCTCCTCGGCCAGCCAGATCTGCACCGCCATGCTGCCCTTGCAGTTGCCGGCGCCCAGCCCGTAGACCAGCCCGCCCTTGACCAGCGCCTTGTAGGGATCGCTCTTCCAGTTGGCGCGCTCGCCCACGCCCACCGTGTCGACATGGGCGTTGAACGCGACCACCGGCCCTTTGCTCCTGCCCTTCAGCCGCGCCACGACGTTGTCGACGCCCTTGGTCTTGGTCGCGATCTCGACCTTGTAGCCCGCCTTCTTCAGCCGCTTCGCTGCATAGGCGCAGATCTCGACCGAGGTGCCGGGCGGGTAGGGGCTCGGCAGGGCGATCAGGTCGGACAGGATGGCGACGAGGTCTGACTCGAGTTTCTTGGACACAAACTTTTCCTTCGATCTAGCGATTGGCTAATTCTTCCAGCACCTCGACCAGCACGCGCGCGCCGGCGGCGAGGTCGCCGGGCGTGGCGTTCTCGGCCTCGTTGTGGCTGATGCCGCGCTCGCAGGGCACGAAGATCATGCCGGCCGGACAGAGCCTGGCGATGTGCATGGCGTCGTGGCCCGCGCCCGACGGCATGTCCATGTTGCTGAGCTTCAGCGCCTCGGCCTTGGCGCGCACCAGGTCGATCACCTTGGGATTGAAGTCGGTCGGCGCCACCGCCGTCACGCGCTCGATCCTGGCGGTGCAGGGTGCGGCGCGGCCGGCCACGATCTCGTGCAGCTTCTTTTCGTGGGCTTCCAGCACGGCATTCGAGGGATGGCGCATGTCGATGGTGAAGCTCGCCTTGCCCGGCACGGTGTTGGGCGAGCCGGGATGGACTTCGACGCGGCCGATGGTGAAGCGCAGCGTGTCGTCGGCATCGGTCGTGGCCTCGTACATCGCCGAGGCGATGCGCGTGGCCGCGGCGAAGGCGTCCTTGCGGGCGGCGCGCGGCGTCGTGCCGGCATGCGCCTCCTCACCCTCGGTCTGCACGATGTAGCGCCGGCTGCCCTGGATGCCGGTGACGACACCGATCGTCTTGCGCTCGTTCTCGAGCCGCGGGCCCTGCTCGATGTGCGCCTCGACATAGCCGTCGAGCGCGAAGCCCGGTTTGCCCTCGCGCATCGGTGCCGGCGCGGCCTTCAACGTGTCGGCCAGCGCGTCCTTCAGGACGACGCCGTCCCAGTCCTTCACCTGCAGCGCGTCGTCGAGCCTGTCCGGTCGGGCGAACACGGCCGAACCCATGGCGCCCGGCTGGAAGCGCGAGCCTTCCTCGTTGGTCCAGGCGACGGCCACCACCGGCCGCCTGGTCCTGACGCCCGCGTCCTCCAGCGCCTCCAGCGCCTCGAAGGCGGCCAGCACGCCGTACATGCCGTCGAAGCGGCCGCCGGTCGGCTGGCTGTCCATGTGCGAGCCGCTCATCACCGGCAGTGCCTTGGCGTCGCTGCCCTCGCGGCGTACGAAGAGATTGCCGATCGCATCGGTGAAGATCGCAAAGCCGCGCGCCTTGGCCCACGACGCGAGCAAATTGCGCGCCGCCGCATCCTCGGCCGACAGCGCCTGGCGGTTGACCCCGCCCTTGGGCGTGCCGCCCAGCTTCGCCATGTCGGCATGGCGCTGCCACAGGCGATCTTCGCGAACGGCTTTGGCACCACTCATGCATTCTCTCCGGTCTTGTTGGCCGGTCTATAGCGGCCCCATAGTCGCGCATCAATCGGGAGGCCGGTTTGCCCAATTACCTCATGCACAATCACCTCGACCGCAATCTCATCGGCTACGGCCCCAATCCGCCCGATCCGCAATGGCCCGGCGAGGCCCGAATCGCGGTCAGCTTCGTGCTGAACTACGAGGAGGGCGGCGAGAACACCATCCTGAACGGCGACCCCGCCTCGGAGGTGTTCCTGACCGAGACGCCGGGCGGCACGCCGATCGTCGGCGGCCGCGACCTGTCGACCGAATCGATGTACGAGTACGGCAGCCGCGCCGGCTTCTGGCGCATCCTGCGGCTGTTCTCCGAGCGCAACATGCGCTTCACCTCATGGGCGGTCGGCCGCGCGCTGGAGCTGAACCCCGCCGCCGGCAAGGCGATGGCCGAGGCCGGCCACGAGGTGGCGAGCCACGGCTGGCGCTGGATCAACTACAAGGACTTCACCCTTGAGCAGGAGCTCGACCACATGAAGAAGGCGGTGAAGGCCATCGCCGACACCGCCGGCAAGCCGCCGGTCGGCTGGTACACCGGCCGCTTCGGCATGCACACGCTGGCGGCCGTCACCAAGCACGGCGGCTTCCTCTATTCGAGCGATTCCTACAATGACGACCTGCCTTACTGGGTGGGGGTCGAGGGCGCGCCGCACCTGATCATCCCCTATACGCTCGAAGTGAACGACATGAAGTTCGGCGTCGCGCCGGGCTACACAGCGGGCGACGGCTGGCTGCAGGCGATGAAGGACAGCTTCGACGTGCTCTACGCCGAGGGCGCGCGCAGCCCGAAGATGATGTCGATCGGCCTTCACTGCCGCCTGGTCGGCCGGCCGAGCCGCGCCGCGACCCTGGCGCGCTTCATGGACTACGTGGCCTCGAAGCCCAAGGTCTGGGTGGCGACCCGCGAGGAGATCGCGCGGCACTGGATGAAGGTGCATCCGGCTCGGTAGAACGACAGTTATTGACAGGAACTTGGGTTTTTGATAAGCTTCGGTGGAGTTGTCGCTCTATACATCGTTTGATCCGATTGCCTATTTGCGCGCGGGGAGGCGCGCGCCTGCAGCAGATCGCGGTTCGCCGAGTGCGCGAGTGGCGGCGGAAAAGGCGGGAAAGGCGGAAATTCGACAGATGCCCAACCCATGGGGGGGGTTCGACTTCCAAGGGCCACAAGGCTCTCTGTCGGAAACGCCGGAAACGCCGGAAACCCCAAGCACCGATGACTGCAGTGCATGCACGGTCGCGACTGTCACCCCGAGCGAAGCGAGGGGTCTTTGAGGCTGCCGGAAAGGTCCCTCGCTGCGCTCGGGGTGACAGCGAGCCGTATCAGGAATTTGTGAGCGGGGTAGTAGTCTGGCGAAGAGCCTGCTGCACCCAGCTCTCGATCCCGGCCGCGTTCATCAGGCCGGACTGGCGGGCGATCTCGCGGCCGCGATGGAACAGGATCATGGTCGGGATGCCCTGGATGCCGAAGCGTTCCGCCAGTTGCTGCTGCTCGTCGGTGTTGACCTTGGCGAAGCGCACCTGCGGTTCGAGCTGGCTCGCCGCCTTCTCGAACTGCGGCGCCATGGCCTTGCAGGGCCCGCACCACGGCGCCCAGAAGTCGACCAGCAGGGGAATGTCGCTCCTGGAGGCATGCGTCTCGAAACTCTGCGCGTTCAGGGCGACGGGATGTCCTTCGAACAACGGCGATCCGCAGTTGCCGCACTTGCCGCCGCCGGCAGCGAGCTTGTCGCGCGGCGCGCGGTTCAGGGTGTTGCAGCTGGGGCAGGCGACGATCAGGGCTTCGCTCACGTCTTCGCTCACGGTGCACCTCTTCACTGGTCGAAATAATGCCCCGGAAGCGACGGCGTTGCAGCCATGCTAATGAAGGGCATGGACGAATCGATCACCCAGGCCCCGACCGGCACCACCATGGCGCTGCGCGCGCTGGCGCGCTTCCCCGATCGCATGGCCTTCGTGTGGGACGGCGGCAGCCTGACCTATCGCGGCGCGCGCGACCTGATCGGCCGCCTGCAGACGGCGATGGCGGCGGCCGGCCTGAACAAGGGCCAGACGGCGGCCTTCCTCAGCGCCAACAGCGCCGAGACGTGGTGTGCCGGCGTCGCGGCGCAGGCGCTGGGCCTGGTCGCCACCTGGCTGCATCCGCTGGGCGCGCTCGCCGATCATCTCGAGGTCATCGAGGATGCCGGCGCCACCGCCTTGATCGTCGATCCCAAGTCGCACGTGGGCCGCGGCGGCGAGCTTGCCGCGAAGGCCGCCGACCGGCTCGCCGTCGTGCTGACCATGGGCAAGGCGGATTTCGGCCGCGACGTGATGGCGATGGCCGACAAGATCGGCGCGGCCCAGCCGGTCGATCTCACCGACGCCGACGACTACGCCATCATCAACTACACCGGCGGCACGACCGGCAAGTCCAAGGGCGCGATCCGCCGCCATCGCTCGATCGCCGCCTCGGTGGTGGCGACGTCGGCCGACTTCGAGTTCCCCGACGTGCCGCGCTATCTCGCGGCGGCGCCCATCACCCACGTCGCGGGCACCAAGGTGCTGCCCTCGCTGCTGCGCGGCGGCACCGTGCATCTGCTCAAGGGCTTCGAGCCCGAGCAGTTCCTCAGCACCATCGAGCGCGAGAAGATCAACTTCACGCTGATGGTGCCGACGATGATCTACGTGCTGCTCGATCATCCTCGATTGGAAGAGACCGATCTGTCGTCGCTGGAGCTGATCCTGTACGGCGCCTCGCCGATGTCGCCGACGCGGCTCGTCGAGGGGCTGCAGCGTATCGGCCCGGTGTTCAGCCAGCTCTACGGCCAGACCGAATGCTATCCCGTGAGCGTCCTGAGCCGGGCCGACCACGACGCCCGGCAGCCCGAGCTGTTCGCCTCCTGCGGCTTCCCCGTCTCTTCGTGCAGCGTGACCCTGCGCGACGACGACAACAACGAAGTGAAGCCGGGCGAGGCGGGCGAGATCTGCGTGCGCGCGCCGCACGCCATGGAGCAGTACTGGAAGCGACCCGAGCAGACCGCCGAGACCTTCAAGGGCGGCTGGCTGCATACCGGCGACATCGCCCGCGCCGACGAGCGCGGCTATCTCTACATCGTCGATCGCAAGAAGGACATGATCGTGTCCGGCGGCTTCAACATCTTTCCGCGCGAAGTGGAGGATGTGTTGTCCTCGCATCCCGACGTCGCCATGGCCGCGGTGATCGGCGTGCCGCACGAGAAGTGGGGCGAAGCCGTCGCCGCGCTGATCGTCGCGAAGCCCGGCACGCGCCCTGCTGCCGAAGCGCTGATGCAGCATGTGAAGGACCGCAAGGGCAGCACGCATGCACCCAAGCAGGTCGAGTTCGTCGACAGTCTGCCGCTCACCGCCGTCGGCAAGGTCGACAAGAAGATTCTGCGTGCGAAATATTGGGCGGGACGCTCGCGGCAGGTCGGCTGAATCTTCGCGGGCCGCGCGCGTCCTGCGAGATTCAGGAGCACGCCGGATGCGCGAAGCTGGGGAAAACGCGCGAAAAAAGAGACGCGATGCCGCACCATGCCTGAGCCGATGTTCTGCTCCCGCGCAGCGATGCGGCCTTCTCGTCGTTACATCAGCGTCACCTAACTTCCCACGATCAAAGAATTAATTCCGATCGGTCTCGAATGTGTCGTCGCTTCTGCATGCGGAAGTTCTACAACCGTTCGCGCTTTGATCGAGATCAATGACCTGTGTGAATCTTGGCCCCGCAGGGTTTACCTCGTCCCACAAATCGTGGCAGCAAGGACGGGTTGTGACTGCCCTTCGCGCCACCATCGCCTGCGCCGGCCTCGTTGCCAGCGCTTTCCTCATCTCCGGATGCCAGCTCGGAGGAACTCCGCCCACCACGTCGGGGTTCGAGCCGCAGGTCGATCTGCGTCAGAAGGAGATCGACGAGCGCAAGGAAGAGATCATCCGCCAGCTCGCTCATTGCGAGAGCGGCGGCTGGGGGCCGTCCGATCGGCCGATCCGCGGCGGGCGCGGCGCCTACCTCGGCCGGCTGCAATTCACCATCGGCACGGTGATCGCCTACCAGAAGCGGCGTGACGGCACGCAGCTCTCGCGCCAGGAAGCGATCGAGCTGGCGCACGACTACGATCGCGCCGGCGCGCTCGCCAAGTACATGATCTTCGATCTCGAGGAGCCGCATCACTGGCCGCTGTGTGCCCGCAAGATCAGCCTGCGCAGCCAGATGGCCGCCATCAAGGAAATTTCGAATCAGGCAATGGCGTGGTGAGCTGAGTGCTGGTCATGCGGCGCGTCACTTGCGCGTCGCCGCCGCCTTGCGCGCCGACGCCGAGCGCGCTGCCTTCGACCGCGAAGCCGAGGCACGTCCGCCGATCCGCCCACCCTTGCGCGACGCGGCGTGGCTTTCCTTCCGGCCGCGGCCCGAGCCGCTCTTCTTGCCGCCGCCGCTTTCCTTGTTGACGGTCGCCCAGGCGCGCCGCTCGGCCTCCTTGTGTGAAACGCCGCTGGCCTCGTAGCCCTCGGCGATGTGATCGGCCTTGCGTTCCTGCTTGCCGGTGTATTTCGACTTGTCACCGCGTGGCATGACGTTCCTCCGATGCGTCGTGAACCCCCGCATCGCCCGAACGTCGTGTCGCGCCGGTTGGTTGCCGTTCGCTACTTGAGCTCCGCGCAGAACTCCTGGATGCGCTTGCAACCCTCGCGCAGGCTCGCCGTGTCGGTGGCGTAGGAGATGCGGAAGTAGGGGCTCATGCCGTAGGCGGCGCCCTGCACGGTGGCGACGTGCTTCTCCTCGAGCAGCGCCGTCACGAAGTCGGTGTCGGTGGCGATCTTGGCGCCACCCGGCGTGGTCTTGCCGATGCAGCCTGCCATGTTGGGGAACACGTAGAACGCGCCCTCGGGCTTGTGGCAGGTGAGCCCCTTGGCCTGGCGCAGCAAGCCCACCACCTCGTCGCGCCGCTTCTGGTAGTCGGCGGCGCGCTCCTTCAGGAGATCCTGCGGCCCGTTCAGCGCCACCACCGCCGCGGCCTGGCTGATGGTCGAGATGCCCGAGCCGATCTGGCCCTGCATGTTGGTCATGGCGGCGATCATCGGCCGGGGTCCGCCGGCGAAGCCGACGCGCCAGCCGGTCATGGCGTAGGCCTTCGACGCGCCGTTCACCGTCAGAGTGCGTTCCTTCAGCCTGGGCTCGACCTCGGCCACGGTGCAGAAGCCGAAGCCGTCATAGGTCAGGTGCTCGTAGACGTCGTCGGCCATGACGAAGACATGGGCGTGCGCGAGCAGCACGTCGGCGATCTCGCGCATCTCGGCGCGCGAGCACACCGCACCGGTCGGGTTGTTGGGGAAGTTCAGCACCACCCACTTGGTCTTGGGCGTGATCGCGGCCGCGAGGTCGACGGCGCGCAGCTTGAAGTGGTTGTTCTCCGGGCACGACACCGGCACCGGCCTGGCGCCCGCCAGCGTCGCCTGGTCGGCATAGGAGATCCAGCCCGGCGCGGGGATGATCACCTCGTCGCCCGGGTTCACGCTCGCCATCAGCGCGTCGTACATGATCTGCTTGCTGCCGTTGGAGACCATGATCTCCTCCAGCGCATAGCCGAGATCGTTGTCGCGCTGGAACTTGCGCTGGATCGCCTCCTTCAAGGGCTTGATGCCGTCCTGCGGCGGATACTTGGTTTCGCCGGCGAGTGCCGCCTTGTGCGCCGCCTCGATGGCGTGCGGTGGGGTCGGGAAGTCGGGCTCGCCGGACGAGAGGCCCACGATCTTGACGCCTTGCGCGCGCAGCTCGCGCACCTTGCGGGTCATGGCGGCGGATGCGGACACCTTGATGTTGCGCAGGCGCTCGGCGACTTCGAACATGATCTTCTTCAGCCCTTCTTCCGTATCGTGAGCGCAATGCCGCCGAGGATCGCCGCCGAGGCCAAGAGCAGCCGCGCGGTGATCGGCTCCGCGAGTAGCATTGCCCCGCCGATCGCCGCAATGGCCGGCACGCTGAGCTGGATTGTGGCGGCGGAGGTTGCGGAGAGCGCCGGCAGGGCGGCGTACCACAGCACGTAGCCCAGGCCCGAGGTCACCGCGCCCGAGACCACGGCGTAGGCGAGGCCCGTGTAGTCGACCGTTTCGCTCCCGAAGGTCGTCAGGATCAGCAGCGCTGCAAAGGGCACGGAGCGCAGGAAGTTGCCGCCGGTCGCCGCGGCCGGCTCGCCGGCACCTTTTCCGAGCAGCGAATAGACACCCCAGGCCGCCCCCGCGCCCAGCATCAGCGCGGCGGCATGCGGCGGCGGGGTGGCGAGGCCCGGCAGCAGCAGGACGACCAGGCCGCCGACCGCGATCGCCAGGCCCGCGAGCCGCATGCCGGCGATGCGCTCACCCCGCCACAGGCCCCAGGCCATCATGGTGAGCTGGACGGCGCCGAACAGCAGCAGTGCGCCGGTCGCCGCCGTGAGGTCGCGATAGGCGAAGGAGAAGAAGGTGGCGTAGGCGAACAGCATCGCCGCCATCGGCCAGCTCCCGCCGCTCGACGGCCGCACGCCGCGCAGCCGCAGCAGGACGACCAGCATGAGCGCGCCCGAGGCGAGCCGGATCGCCGTGAAGCTCGCCGCGTCGATGGCGGTGTCGCGCAACGCCACGCGGCAGAGCAGCGAGTTGCTGGCGAAGGCCAGCATGGCGAATGTGGTGAGAAGCGCGACGCGCAGGCTTGGGCTCATGGCGGCATGCTTAGCACGGAGCGTCATGTCTTACCGGAGCGCGGACCTCCAGGTCCGCTCAAGATCATGATGCGGACCTGGAGGTCCGCGCTCCACTCAGTTGCTCAGCCGATAGAGCTTCATCGCGTTGTCGCGCGTGATCTTGCGGCGGGCCTCGGCGCTGACGCCGGAAAGCTCGCGGTCGAGGAACTCCTGCGAATCGGGCCAGATGCCGTCGGGATGCGGGTAGTCGGAGCCCCACATCACGTTGTTCTCGCCCAGGAGGTCGAGCAGGCGGATGCCGACCGGATCGGTCTGGTAGGTCGCATAGCACTGCCGATACCAGTACTCGCTGGGCTTCATCTTGAGATCGAGATCCTGGAACTGATCCTCCCATTCGAGGTCCATGTGCTGCAGCACGTAGGGGATCCAGCCCAGGCCCGCTTCGCCGATCACGATCTTGAGGTTGGGGTAACGCTCGAGCGCGCCGCTGAAGACCAGCGACATCAGCATGTAGCCCATGTGCATCTGGAAACTGGTGATGTGCGTGGCCTGCACACGGCGCACGACATACTGCGGCATCTTCGAGTAGTCAGGCGAGCGGCCGCCGATGGTGTGGAAGTGCACGGGGATGCCGGTCTCGTGCGCGCACTGCCACAGCGGCTCCCAGAAAGGATCCCACAGCGGCGTCATGTCCGGCCGGTTGGCGACATCGAAGCCGCGTACGCCGCGCCGGGCGTTGCGCACCATCTCGGCGACCGACTCTTCCATGTTGTAGTTGGGAATGTTGGCCAGCCCGACCAGCCGGTCGGGCGCGGCACGGCAGAAATCGTGCAGCCAGTCGTTGTAGATGCGCAGCATCTCCAGCGCCGCCTCGGGATCGTTCAGCCGGCCGCTCGAGCCCAGCACGCCGTACAGGATCTCGGCCTGCACGCCGTCGCGGTCCTGGTCCTTCAGCCGGAGCTCGGGCTCGGTCAGGCGGCGGATGCCCTTCTTGCCGTCGTCGTAGAGGCCGGTCGACGCCATGCGGTCGGAGCGATGGATGACGCCCGGCACGTATTCGCGGCCGGCCGAGCCCATGCCGTTCATCAGGCCGAACTTGGCGCCCTTGGCGCTGACCCACTCGGGTCCCTTCGGACCCTCGACGACGTGGGGCATGCGGTCCTTCAGGGGCGCCGAGGCGTTGCCGGTGAAAAGGTCGGGCGGCAGCCAGATCAGGTCGACATGGCCGTCGGCGGAGATGACGTCGTATTTCATGGGCGCATTCCTCCGCCCGGGATCATCCTCCCGTCGGACGCGCCATGCCAGTCCCCTCGCTTTGCTTAGCGATACATCCGCGCCCAGTTTTGCGACGGCGTCACCAGCAGGACGAGCGTCGCGGCCAGCGACAGGATCAGCCCGGTGGGCGTGATGGCGTCGGCGCCGATCGAGAGGCGGATGTGCAGATTGTAGACTTCGAGCGCCATCACCAGCGCGCTGCCCGCGGCATACATCCTGAGATCGGGAAGGGCGCGGAACTGCCGCTCGCCCAAAAGGTCGATGAGGGCCACGACCGCGGCCAGCACGGCCATGACCAGGCCCGCGATCAGGAGCCACTCGGTGATGCCCGCGAACTCCGGCACGCTGTGGCGCACGAAGACGCTCGCCTGGGTGTAGACCAGGTCGGCGGCGCAGGCGGCGAGGAAGTAGCCGACGGCGAAGGGACGGAGCAGGGGATGCAGGGCGCGCCCGGCGATCTTGGCGGTGATACGTGGCTTCCCGGGCTTCATGCGGCTCCCAACGGACGGTGGACGGTGTCGTTGCTCATGGTGTGTAGTCGTGTAGCAAAACGAGCGCCGTGCGCCGTGCGACAGTCAGTCCGACTGCGGCTAGAGTGCCGCGAGGGGAATCGCCACAATGGATAGGGAGATCGCCCGATCCCGATGCGTATGACGGCACAAGGGGGACTGCCTGCATGATCGCCGTTGTCCGTACGAGCCTGGTGTTGGCCCTGCTGCTGGCGTCATCGTGCTCGTTCTATCTCGGCGGGCCGCGCGTGCCGAAGACCGACCTGCGCGCCACGCTGGGCGGCGCCTACGAGGTGCCGCCGACGCAGAGCCGCGGCAGCGGCTACTTCGAGGCGGTGTATCGGCGCTCGACCAAGGTGCTGGAGTATCGCCTCAACCTGGTGGGGCTGAGCGGGCCGATCACCATGGGCTACCTGCAGGGCCCGGCCGGCCCGGGCGGGAACGCCCAGCAGGTCGCGCCCATCAACATCCCGATCTACGACAACACGATCTGGGACGGCGTCACGCTGACCGAGGAGCAGGCCGCCCAGGTGCTGGCCGGCCAGTGGTACGTCAACGTCATGACGCTGCAGTATCCCGACGGCGAGATCCGCGGCCAGATCCTGCCGCACAAGAAGTAGCAGCGATCAATCGAACCTGTAGTTCCAGCCGATCCATTTGGTGAGGCCGCGACC